>NZ_CALPDC010000036.1:0-29894 GCF_943193165.1 Weizmannia agrestimuris | reverse complement strand
GTGTACAATTAGATGATAGAGCGTCTTCCCATTTTTTTCCACTCATTTGCCCCTTCGAGTAAAATTTTACACATACCCTTTATCTTTCCATCATGGAAAAGGGGAAGTGCGGCCGGCACTTTTTCAGCACATGCCGGCTGCAAGCGAACCCCTGTATTTACCAATCTTGCGCGTCTATTACAATTCGATCGCATCTCCGGCTTTCATAATTTTACCGTTTACGCCGTCGAGCAAATCGATAAATTTCTGCGGATCCTGCTGAATGAGCGGGAACGTATTGTAATGGATCGGCACGACCGTTTTCGCCTGCAAAAATGTTGCCGCCACTGCTGCGTCTTCCGGTCCCATCGTGAAGTTGTCGCCGATCGGAAGAAATGCAAGATCAATCGGATGGCGTTCGCCGATTAATTTCATATCCGAGAACAGCCCGGTATCACCGGCGTGGTAGATCGTTTTCCCTTCCGCCATCAGCAAAACGCCCGTCGGCATCCCGAGGTAAACGATTTCTTTCTTTTCGTCATCCACAACCGCCGAGCCGTGGAACGCCTGGGTAAGCTTCACTTTCCCGAAATCAAACTGGTACGAGCCACCGATATGGAGCGGATGCGTATTCAACCCTTTCCAGGCAAAGTAATTTGCGATTTCATTATTGGCAATAATAAGCGCATTCTTTTTGCGGGCAAGCGTTTCTGTATCCCCGATATGATCGCCGTGCCCATGTGTGAGAATAATCACATCCGGGCTTTCTTCCTCCACTTTCAGGTCTGTCTGGCTGTTGCCGGTAATAAATGGATCAAAGAGTATCGTTTTGCCCTCCGTTTCCACTTTTACAATCGAATGGCCGTGAAAAGAAACTTTCATCAACATATCACTCCTTTTAAAAATTTGTACGGCTTTGGGCCACTTTCATTATATTATTTCTTTGTCCCGTAATCCTGCCTCGCGCTTCACCTGTAGCATCTTAACTTGTTTTTTGCTATGCTAGTAACGTCTGATAAGGAGATGAATGGAATGAATAAGCGTTTAGCAAGTGTGGCGGCGTGGCTGAAAGCGGAAAAGACCGATGCCGCTTTTATTACATCGCCCGACAATGTCTTTTATTTGAGCGGTTACCGCAGCGACCCACACGAAAGGCTGCTCGGCATTTGCGTATTCCAGGAAAAAGAGCCGTTTCTCGTCTGCCCGGCAATGGAGGCGTATGACGCGAAAAAAGCCGGCTGGGAATATGACATTCTCGGCATCCAGGATACGGATAACGCGTGGGATTTGGTTGCGGAAGAAATACGCGGGCGAATCGGTGATGTCCATACGTTAGCGATTGAAAAAGAGCATTTGAACGTGGAACGGTTCGAAGCGCTGAAAGAACGGTTTGGCGGCGCCCGCTTTACCGCTGCTGAAGAAAAACTGCGCATGATGCGCCTTATTAAAGATGAGCATGAACGGAAGATTTTAAGGGAAGCGGCTGCTTTTGCCGACCTGGCCGTTGAAACGGGCATCCGCGAAATTAAAGAAGGGAAAACCGAACTTGAAATCGTGGCAGCCATTGAATTTGCAATGAAAGAAAAAGGGATTTCAGAAATGAGCTTCGCCACCACCGTCCTCTCAGGTGCGAAGGCGGCTTCCCCGCACGGCGTCCCCGGCCTTGACAAGATCGAAAAAGGGAATTTTGTCCTATTTGACCTTGGCGTTGTGCATCAAGGCTACTGTTCCGATATTACAAGGACGGTCGCATTCGGGGGGCTTAACGAAGAGCAAACCCGGATTTACGAAACGGTATTAAAAGCGGAAGAAGCGGCCGTTGCGGCAGCAAAACCGGGGGTAAAGGCAAAAGAGCTCGACTTGATTGCACGCCGCATCATTGAAGACGCGGGATACGGCGAATATTTTACACACCGGCTCGGCCACGGCCTCGGGATCAGCATCCACGAATATCCTTCTGTCACCCATACGAATGAGCTGGTGCTTGAAGAAGGGATGGTCTTCACGATCGAACCGGGGATATACGTGCCAGGGGTTGCCGGCGTCCGGATTGAAGATGACGTCTGCATTACAAAAACGGGTGCCGAAGTGCTGACAAAGTACCCGAAAGCCTTGCAATATGTTTAAAAAAGAAGCACAAGCGGCTTTCATGCTGCTTGTGCTTCTTTTTTTGTTCCGGCAATTCTTGCAGCCGGCTTTTCAAAACTTATTTTAAAAGCGTTTTCACACCTGTATAGGAGAGCCCGAGTGAATCGGCCACCGCTTGATATGTCACATGTCCTGACAGCGTATTGACCCCTTTTAACAGCGCTTCATTTTCCAAAACCGCTTTCTCATACCCCTTATTGGCAATTTGCACCGCGTACGGCACCGTCACATTGGTAAGGGCAATCGTCGATGTGCGGGCAACCGCGCCCGGAATATTTGCGACTGCATAATGGACGACATCATGCTTGATATAAACCGGATCATCATGTGTCGTGGCACGGTCTGTCGTTTCAAAACTGCCACCCTGGTCAATCGCAATATCCACGACAACAGAGCCCGGCTGCATCGCTTTGATCATCTCTTCCGTTACCAGTTTTGGCGCTTTTGCACCCGGGATCAGAACGGATCCGATGACAAGGTCCGCATCACGCACTGCTTCCGCAATATTGTATGGATTCGACATCAAGGTTGTAATTTTGCTGCCGAAAATGTCATCAAGCTGGCGCAAGCGATCCGGATTCAATTCGACAACGGTCACATCCGCCCCAAGGCCGATCGCGACTTTTGCCGCATTCGTTCCGGCAACCCCGCCGCCGATAATCGTAATCTTGCCTCTTTTGACGCCCGGTACGCCGGAAAGCAGGATCCCTTTTCCACCGTTATTTTTTTCAAGAAACTGTGCGCCAATCTGCGGCGCCATTCTGCCCGCCACCTCGCTCATCGGCGTCAGAAGCGGCAGCGAACGGTTGGCAAGCTGCACGGTTTCATAAGCAATGCCGGTCACTTTCTTTTTCAGCAGTTCTTCCGTAAGCTTTGGTGCTGCAGCAAGATGCAAATATGTAAATAAAATCATGCCTTCACGGAAATAGCGGTACTCGCTTTCGATCGGCTCCTTCACTTTCATAACCATTTCAAAAGACCACGCCTCACGAGCGGTCTCAACGATCCGGGCACCGGCTTTTACATATTCTTCATCACTAAACCCCGATGCAAGGCCCGCATTCTTTTCAATAAAAACTTCATGCCCCGCTTTGGTCAGGGTCACAACGCCGGCCGGGGTCATGGCCACACGGCTTTCATTGTTTTTAATTTCTTTTGGTACGCCAATTCGCATAGAAAGTTCCTCCTCTTGTTCGTGTTTTGCAATCCGTTTTCTTATTATTGTAAGAAAACATATCAAACGGTTGAAAACTTTCTTAAACATCTTTAGTGTAGCAAAAATTCCCTCTTTTTCCTATGCTTTTTTTGCAAATTTCTTATTCGCGCCCGGGAACGGGATAGCGTTTTTATTTTTCCTGGCTTCCGCCCTTTTTGATTAAAAAATAGATCGCCAGGTTTTTTCATTTTTCGCACACAAACCCGGAAAATTCTAGTAAAATAGACATGAAAGGCAGGCAGTTTATAAAGGAGATGAAAGAAGATGGGCACACAATACCGGAATATTTTAGTAGCGGTAGATGGCTCCAAAGAAGCCGACTGGGCTTTTACGAAAGCGGTTGAAATCGCCAAACGGAATGGGGCCGAATTATCGGTTGTCCATGTGGTCGATAACCGAGCACTCGCCACTTTGACCCCGATTGATTCAACGCTCTATGAGCAAAACGAAAAATTTGGGGATGAACTGTTAAGCAATTATAAAGACCGCGCCGCAGAAAAAGGGATCAAAGTCCAGACGATCATCCAGCTCGGCTCTCCAAAACTTCAAATCACAAAAAATGTCGCGCCGAAAGTGCATGCGGATTTAATTGTGTGCGGCGCAACCGGTTTAAACGCGGTGGAAAGGCTCCTGATCGGAAGCGTTTCCGAACATATTGTCCGCACTTCCCCCTGCGATGTGCTTGTCGTGAGAACGCCTAAGGAAGAAGAAGGCAAAGGGGAAAATTAAGCAAAAACCAGCCTTTTACGGGCTGGTTTTTTAACGGCCGCTTTTTTCTGTTAAAAACCGGTATTGATAATATTTCTCCGCAATTTCACAAACCCTTTTAGAAAAATAGTAGTTTGTAAGAGCCCCGATGGCCATCCCGGCCCAGCTGTTTTCTCCCCGCTTTTTCGGCCGGAGCAGCGCCAGAAAAGCGAGTTTGCCGGCATGCCCGATTGCCCCCGGCCACAAATACCGGTGGAATAACTTATCGTTTCCCACATAGAAACCGGTCTCGCGCGCTTCCAGTTCATCCATCAATTCTTCCCAGAGCGCATATTTCACCATGTCCGGGGCAGCGGCCATCAGCACCATTTTCAGCGCCGCCACGAGTTCGCCGGGCGTTTTTGTTTCAAATCCGTAAGCTGCACCGGTGAGCTGGACCGCCCGGAGATTCACAGCCAGCAGGAAAAACGGATCCGCCGCGGCAAAAACAGCTTTCCCCGTCCCGCTCAATGCTCCTTCGAAGAGTGAGAAACGGCGGTATTTTGCCTGCTGCCGCGCCGCAATAAACCCTGCCTGGTCGATGGTAAGCTTCCTCATATCGGGAATCGTTGCAACAGAACTGTCAAAAAGCCGCCCCGCAGCAAGTATTTTTTCGATTTCATGCCCGTAAGGCAGATTTTCATCGGCAAATGAACAGATTTGAAACAAAACAGCATCTATTTTTTCATGAATATTTTCGAGCGCCTCATCCGGAAAATGGGCAAAGAGCGCATCCAGTTTTTGCTTGCGCCAGTCCCCTTCTTTTCCGGCCGTTTTTAGCTTCTCCGCCCAGTCGTTGATTTCATCCAGTACAATTTTTTCCCTGCCTGTCCATTCCGCCATTTTCAATCCGCTCCCTAACGCTGTTTTACAGCCATTATATCATAAAGTTCATGGACGGCTGTTCGTTTATGCCATGCCAAAGTGACCCTGAAACAATTTATTCGGACACGGGCAGCAGGAAAGCAAACTGTCGGCGCCAGCCGTTAAGATTCCGCGGTCATGAAGAGAGCCGGACAACATCGCGTGCGATCATCAGCTCTTCGTTTGTCGGGATAACGAGTACTTTTACAGGGGAATGCGGATAATTGATAAACGCTTCCGTCCCGCGGATCTGGTTCAAAGTCGGGTCCCAGTAAATGCCCATAAATTCCAGTCCCGTTAAAATTCTTGCGCGGATGGCATCGCTGTTTTCCCCGATGCCAGCCGTGAAAATAATCGCATCGACGCCGGCCATTTTCGCCGCATACGACCCGATGTATTTATGGATGCGGCTTGCAAAAATGTCAAGCGCCAGTTCAGCCCGCTTGTTCCGCTCGAGTTCCGCCGCTACCTGGATATCGCGCAAATCGCTGGAAACGCCCGAAATGCCGAGAAGCCCGGATTCTTTGTTTAACACTTCGAGCACTTCTTCTGCCGTTTTGCCTGTCTTCTCCATAATAAACGGGATCAGTGCGGGGTCGATATTGCCGGAGCGCGTGCCCATCGTCACGCCGGCCAATGGCGTAAAGCCCATGGACGTATCGATTGACCGGCCGCCCTGGATCGCCGCAATGCTTGCCCCGTTGCCCAAATGGCATGAAATCAGGCGCAGCTGTTCAATTGGCCTGCCGAGCAGCTCAGCGGCACGCATCGCCACATATTTATGGGAAGTGCCATGAAACCCGTATTTGCGGATCCGGTATTTTTCGTAGTATGCATAGGGGAGGCTGTATAAGAAAGCACTTTCCGGCATCGTTTGGTGGAAAGCGGTATCAAACACGGCCACTTGAACCACATCCGGCAGCACGGCACGGAACGCCCGGATCCCCGTTGCGTTCGCCCGGTTATGAAGCGGCGCGAGTTCCGCCAAATCTTCAATTTGCGCGAGCACCTGGTCATTGACGACAGCAGAATCATTGAAAATTTCGCCGCCGTGCACAACCCGGTGGCCCACGCCTTCTATTTCATCCAAAGACCGGATAATGCCGGTTTCCGTTAATTTTTTTAATAAAAACTGTACAGCAATTTCATGGTTCGGAATATCGGTAATTTCCTTCACCCTGTCCCCGTTTACCGTAATGGAAAACAAGGCATCGTTTAACCCGATCCGTTCAATCAGGCCTTTCGTTATAACGCTTTCATTCGGCATCTCAAATAATTGAAATTTTAAGGAGGAGCTCCCCGCATTAATTGCCATAATTTTTGCCATTGCTCGTCTTCCCTTCGCAAAATCAAATGAACCCTTTTATTTTTTTAAAATAGTGATCTCATTTTCTCATTTTGCCATTCTATCCGACTTTTTTCAACCGGTTTTTGGTTCCGTCTCCCGGGAACATATAAAATGATACCATAAAAAAACAAACAAATGGGGGCCGGAACGCAATTTCCTGCTTTCCAGCCCCCATTTTTCCCAATTCGTCAAATTTTGCCGCTTTGGATATTTTCTTTGCACCAGGCGTCAATCTTTGCCATCAGCTGCCTTAGCGCCCCCTCGTTAGACAGGGACGGGAGCGACGCCAGCAGCACTTGTTCCGGTGCTTTTACGCCTTCCGCTTTCTTGCGGATGACAAAAATGCTTTTGGCAGCCTGTTCGTTTTTGAAGATGGTCATCGGCAATTGCAAAATCGCCTGGATATCCGCTTCTTCTTTTAAAAACTGGCGAAGTTTCGGAGCTTCTTTTGTTTCAAATAATCCGTTTGGGATGAGAAAAAACAAAAATCCGCCCGGGCGCGCCGCTCTCAGGCTCTGCTCGATAAACAAATGATGGGCGTACGAATGCCCTTCATCTGCCTTCAGCTTGTAATCCGCGGCGCCCGCATCATTCGGATAGTACCCGACTGGCAAATCGCAAACAACAACATCGACAGGGTCAATGAACAATTGGGACAGGGCATCCTGCGTAAACAGTTCGATTTCATGGTGCAGAAGGTTTGCCCCCGTGTATGCGAGCCGGATCAGCACATCATCGATATCCACGCCGTAAGCGGTGATGTTTTTCCCACTGAGCTGGTTCAAAATGGTCGCAAGCAAATTGCCGGTGCCCACCGCAGGGTCCAAAATTGAAAACGCACTGGTATCTTCTGTAAACTTGCCGATAAAATAGCTCATCAATAGACCGATCGAATCCGGTGTCATTTGATGGTTTGCCTGGACGTTTGCTTTCATCCCCTTCAGAATGGCGAGCTGGTAGGCTTTCCGGATCTGCTCGCGGGTAAAATCCTCGAGGCGGACCGTTCCGTATAGGTTTTCAAGGCGGTTTTCATCATGCGCACCGATCCCATTTTGGCGGATGCTTCCGCTGAATAAGTTTTCCCCGGTCATCGCCACAGCTTCCAGGTACGGAACAGAGAGGCGGTTTTCCAAAATGTGTGCGGATTCGTTTAAAACGTTAAAAAGGGTTTCAACAGGAGAGTCCGACATTCATGCTCCTCCTTCGTATTCTTCTTCCATATAAAATCCCCGATGGAGATCGGGGATTTTATCGCAGTATAGCAAGTGCTCTTCGCTTTTCTTGACGCGAATACCTGTTTTACTCTGCATCTTTTGCAGCTTGCAATGCTTTTTCGTAGTCAGGATGGTTGGTGCCTTCGCTTACATATTCCACATATGTAACCGTATCATTGGAATCTACGACAAATACGGCACGGGCAAGCAGGCGAAGTTCTTTCATCACAACCCCGTAAGCTTTGCCGAAAGACAAGTCGCGGTGGTCGGACAACACTTTTACATGGTCAAGCCCGGACGCCGCACACCATCTTTTTTGCGCAAAAGGCAGGTCACAGGAAAAAGTATAAACGTTGACTTCTTTCCCGAGTTTTGCCGCTTCTTCGTTAAAACGGCGCGTCTGTGCATCACAAACACCGGTATCAATCGACGGAACAACGCTGAAGATGCGGACGCCGCCTTTTGTATCCGAAAATGTCACCTCATTCAAATCATTATCCAGAACCGTAAAGTCCGGTGCCTTATCGCCGACTTTCACTTCTGTCCCTTCCAATGTGACTGGATTTCCTTTAAATGTAACCGAAGCCATGAGATACCCTCCTTATTTTTACCGGGGCTTTCAATCCCCCGTTTTTCAACTGTGCTCATACCCTATCATAATGGACAACGAAAAAAATTTCCAATTTAAAACCCGCGAATCATGCGGGTTGTTAAAAATCAAGATCCTGTTTTTGCTGGTTGGCCGGCTGTTGCCCGCCATTTTGGCCGCCTGCATTTTGGCCGTTTTGTTTCAGCATGCCCTGGATTTTTTCGACAACGCCCGGCGCGACATCCATAATTTTTTCAATCAAATGTGTGTTTTGGTCCAGGTGCAGCATTTTCACGCCTTGTGCGCCAACAACCAAAAAGGCAATCGGCATAATCGAGACACCGCCGCCGCTGCCGCCCCCGAAAGGCAGCTCTGCCGGACGGGATTCACCGCTGCCGCCGGATCCGGATGGCCCGTTAAATTGGCTTCCGCCTGCCGCAAACCCAAAACCGACTTTGGATACGGTTAAAATGACGCTTCCATCCGGCGTTTCCACCGGATCCCCGATAATCGTATTTACGTCAATCATTTCTTTTAAATTTTCCATTGCGGCCGTCATCAGGCCTTCAATCGGATGTGAACCCATTGTTGTTTCCTCCTGTCATTCGTTTCTGCCGGGATTTAAGCATGCCGGCCGTTTTCTGATTCGGAAACCGGTTTAAGCGCGATTTCCGCTTTTCCTCCCCGCCAGTATTTCAACACTTTAAATGCGGCCAGTATAGCTTTCCCAATCTGGATTTTCACCATACATTTTAACTGCGTTTCAGAAACCGGATTTTGGAAAAAGGGTGTAACAGAGAGGACAGGATCCGTTTTTACCCGCAGATTTGTGGTTATGAGGCTTAGTATTCCCCCTTTTACCGCCCAAATACTTCCGGCGGCAATTCCCGTCCACGCGGCGTCATGCAGCCCGATTGCTGTATGCCATTCGAATTTTCTCAACTGGACACTGCGGATGAACTTGCCTACAATCGCCTTTAAACCGATGACGCGCTCCGCAATTTGTTTCACATCTTCAATCCGCTGTTCGAGCACATCCGGCGTAATGTTCCTTTCATGCTCTGTATGCTTTGTCTCTTTTTCATATACGACACCGGGTTTTTTTCGGTCCACTTTCACTGCCGGGATTTTCACGGTATAGCGGATGATGCCCCAAACCCTGATTTGGATAAAAATTTTATCATCATCCCGGCGGTGCCCGTATTCAATAAAGACGGACAGGGAAGAGAACCAAAGAATCGCAGCGATTGCGGCAATGCCGAAAAACGCGGACAGCCACCATATCATTTCCATCATCAGCCTTTTTGCCATCATTATCGCCAACAGGGCAAAAAAATAAACCTGCCTTTAAGCAGGTTCATAATAAGGATAGACCGGTTCCTGGGAACGTTCATGAATGACGACCGTATCGGCAAACAAATCGTGCACCCCTTGTTTTTTCGGCGTAAATGCAACGATAATATAGATGGCCGAAATGGTGACACAAACATAACGGACGATCCATTCCCGGAATAAAACGGTGCTCCATTTCAGCGGACCGGGATGGTTCACCGGCACAACCCTGAGGCCAAATACCATTTTTCCAAGCGTCTGGCCGAAAAATTTCGTCATCAGGACAAAGTACCCGTAAAATACAACGGCCGATGCCACCGTAATCGGTGCATAAATTTTATCTTCTGTGAGAGACAAGCCGGAAAACCGGAAAATGGGATGGATAACCAGCCACTTCACACTTACTACAACAAGCAGATCAAGCAAATAGGCCCAAAACCGCATCCAGAACCCGGCATAACGGGCCCCGAATAACTCCTCGCGTTTTTGTTCCGTCCCGGGATTCACCGTTTCAGGCATTTGGTTTTCGTTTGAATTCATTCAAGCTCCCCCCTTACTCAGCCCCGGAATACAGGTACATCAGGCGCGGTGCGTTCGATTGCGACAATAAACGTGCAAGCCCCGAGGCTTCTGCTTCTTTGCCGAGCATTTTTTGCGCTGAGGCGGAAAACAGCGACCCAAACCCGCCACTTGATTCATATTCCACAACCTGTGCTTTTCCGAGATGAAGATCTTTTTTCATCGCCGCAATGGTGTCATCCAGGTAACCGTATTTGTCAATCAGATGCAAATCCAGCGCCTGCTTGCCGTCGTATACACGCCCGTCCGCAATTTTGCGCACCTGTTCTTTCGGAATGTGGCGCCCTTCAGAGATGACTTTGACAAAACCGTTATACGAATTGTTCACCATTTTCTGCAGCATTTCTTTTTCGCTCTTCGTCATGTCCCGGTAAGGGCTCATAATGTCTTTATACTCCCCGCTTTTGATGACAGGAAAATCAATGCCGTATTTTTTGGCAAGCTTCCCGTAATTCACGCTTTCCATGATCACCCCGAGCGATCCGGTCAATGTTTCCGGACTTGCGAATATTTTATTGGCCGGCGTTGAAATATAATAAGCGCCGGATGCGCAAGTCGGCCCCATGGACACATAAATTTTCTTCTTCGTATCTTTTTTAATTTCCATCAGATGGTGATGGATTTCTGCCGACTCGGCCACCCCGCCGCCCGGTGAATTAATATGTAAAATGATCCCTTTTACATCGCTGTCTTTTTTCGCCTGATCCAGTTCTTTCAAAAAACTTTGGTGGTTATATTCACCGGTGTCAAGCAGTGATGGTGTCGTGCCGGTATCCTGAATTGTCCCGTTCACATTCAGCACGACGATTTTCTTTGACTCATTCCCATCCTGCAATACATTTTCGGAAACATCCCCTTCCCCAGCTTCCACGGTCTCTTTAAAGATTTTGGAAAAGTTGGTTGATGCCGCCATGCTCGCCAAGTTCACAATAATGGAAACGACGAACAGCCCGCCTGCCAAAGCAAGCGCTCCCCATCTTTTTTTGTTCATGCCAACATTTCATCCTTCCACTTTTTTGGTTTTTCTTTTATTCTACTTGAAGATCCGGGACATTAAAACAAAAAGCCGGGCATTTTTTGAAAAAAAATGCCCGGCTTTTCGTTTCTTATCTATTCCATTCCTGCTGCCTGAGCTCGACACGGCGAATTTTGCCGGAGGCCGTTTTTGGCAATTCCTTGATAAATTCAATTGCACGCGGATATTTGTACGGCGCGGTCAGTTGTTTGACGTGGTTTTGCAGTTCTTTTACAAGACCCGGCACATTCTCGCTGATGCCGTCTTTTAAAACGACAAAAGCTTTCACAATGCTGCCGCGGATTTCGTGCGGGCTTGCAACAACGGCACATTCTTTCACATACGGATGCTTGACAAGGGCATCTTCGACTTCAAACGGTCCGATCGTATAGCCGGAAGAAATAATGATATCATCCCGCCTGCCTTCAAACCAGAAATAACCGTCCTCGTCTTTTCTTGCCCTGTCCCCTGTAATGAAGTAATCGCCGCGGTACTGCTTGGCCGTGCGCTCTGGCTCTTTATAATAGCCTTTAAAAAGCGCAGGCGTGTCTCTATGGACGGCAATATCGCCGGTTTCACCCGGTTTGCACGGCTTCCCGTCATCATTTACGATTTCGACTTCATTCCCGGGAAACGGTTTGCCCATTGAACCCGGGCGCAACGGCGTATCAAGGGAATAACCGACGAGCAGCGTGCTTTCCGTCTGGCCGTAACCGTCGCGGATCGTGATGCCGAAATGGTTTTGGAAAACATCGATGACTTCGCGGTTCAGCGGTTCTCCGGCTGAGACCGCGCTCCTTAAGCTTTTCAGATGATACTGGGACAAATCATCGACTTTTGCCATTAAACGGTATTCAGTCGGTGTGCAGCAGAGCACATTGATTTCATATTCATCTAAAAGGGACAAATATTTTTCAGGGTCAAAACGGCCGTTGTAAACAAACCCGATTGCGCCTGAACCGAGAACGGAAAGGAACGGACTCCACACCCATTTTTGCCATCCCGGTGCGGCCGTCGCCCAAACACGGTCGCCTTCTTGAATGCCAAGCCAGTTCGGGGCAGCCGTGCGCAAATGGGCATATCCCCAGCTGTGCGTATGGATAACGCCTTTCGGATTGCCGGTTGTCCCGGAAGTATAGGACAAAATGGCGATATCATCTTTTGACGTTTTGAAGATTTCCAGTTCACAAGGGGCTGCTTTTTTCTTTTCATCCAGGAACGCCCATCCCTGTTCCGGTTCTCCAATCACGAATTTTTCCAAATTTTCAATACCACGTACATCTCTAAACTGTGCAGTGCATGAATAATGGGCGACAACGCCTTTTACATCCCCTGCTTCGATCCGGTAGTCAAGGTCTTTTGTCCGCAGCATTTCCGATGCCGGCAAAAGAACGATGCCGCATTTCATTGCAGCGAGATATACTTCGTATGCTTCTACAATACGCGGAACCATGACAAGTATGGTATCTCCCTTTTTCAGCCCGCTTTCCAAAAAGACATGGCCGGTCCGGTTTGCATTTTCAATTAATTCTTTATATGTGACTTCTCTGTGCATGCCTTCTTTGTCTTCCCAAATCAGCGCAACTTTGTGCGGGTCCCGGGCATATTTCTCAATTTCTTCGGCTATATTGTATGTTTGTGGCGCAATCAGGTCACTACGACGCAAGCGAATCGCCTCCAGAATTTTTTAGTACCTCATTATTATACCTGATATTAAAAAAATATGATACAAATTTACGCCAAAAACAAGTAGAAGCGGACCCGATTCAGGCCCGCTTCTCTATCCATTCTTCATTCAGTTATCGGGAAGTACCGCCTAATTGTTGTTCAGCCATCGAAACAAGGCGTTTCGTGATTTCGCCGCCGACAGACCCGTTTGCGCGGGAAGTCGTATCAGCACCAAGGTTTACGCCAAATTCCTGAGCGATTTCGTATTTCATTTGGTCCAGTGCTTGTTCAGCACCGCTTACAAGCAATTGGTTGCTGTTGTTGCTTTGTGCCATGTGTCTCACCTCCTTGTGAGTATAGATTGCGCATAAACACATGGCATCATGTTGTAAGTTTATTGGCGGTGCTGCCAATTACTGGATTTTATAACAGCTCAGAAAAATCTTCTTCCTGCGCCGTTTCATTTGGTGTAATAAAGACGTCCTCCGTATTTTGCACCGCTTCTTCAATCAATGGTTCCAGGTCGAGGCGGCTTTCGTAAAGACGCGCAAGCTCGAGTTTCGGCCGTGTTTTCGGCGAAGGCGGCGTGAAAATCGTGCAGCAGTCTTCATACGGAAGGCTTGAGATGTCGTATGTGCCGATTTTTTGGGCAATATCAATAATGTCCAGCTTATCCATCGAAACAAGCGGCCGCAACACTGGTGTCGTTGTGACATCATTGATTGCAACCATGCTGTCGAGCGTCTGGCTGGCAACCTGGCCGAGGCTTTCGCCGGTTACAATCGCAAGCCCGTTATGAATTTTACGGAGCCGGTCGGTAATCTCAAGCATCACCCTTCTCTGCACGGTCATCGAATAGCCTTCCGGAACCCCTTTATGGATCGTTTCCTGGATTTTTGTAAAGGGGACAATATGCACTTTCATGGAGCCGCTGTAGGCGGAAATTTTTTGCGCAAGGTCAAGCGCTTTTTGCTTTGCACGCGGGCTTGTAAACGGCGGGCTGTGGAAATGGACCGCTTCCACTTTCACGCCGCGTTTCATCGCGAGGTATCCTGCAACCGGGCTGTCAATACCACCCGAAAGCATGAGCATCGCTTTGCCGGATGCACCGACCGGAAGCCCGCCGGATCCTTTTATCACTTCAGTGGACAAATAAACGCCGTTTTTCCGGACATCCACAAGCAGCTCGATATCCGGCTGTTTTACATTGACTTGAATGCCGTCCAGTTGCTTTAAAATATAGCCGCCGACGAGATGGTTCAAATCATTCGAATTGTATTCAAATGTTTTATCGCCGCGGCGGGCTGACACTTTGAAGGTTTTGCCTTTCGCAAAATTTTGCCGGACGAGTTCGAGCCCCGCCTGCTCGATGTCTTCGAGCTGTTTCCGGGTGCGGACGGCCGGGCTGAACGACTGAATCCCGAAGATCGATTTTAAAATGTCGATGACTTGCCCGCCATCTGCGCCATGTAAAAGCACGTACATGCGGTCGTACAGTGCCTGAACTTCAATGCCGGGAAAAGGCCTGAGCGCTTTTTTGACATTGTCTTTTAAATGGCGGATAAAAAACTGGCGGTTATGCCCTTTTGTCGAAAGTTCCCCGTAACGGATTAAAATGCGGTCATAGTTCATTGATTTCTCCCCAACACTTGTTGTAAATTTGTGATTGTTTGCCTTAATATGCGGATAAAACGTTCCGCTTCTTCCATTGTATTTTCATAAGAAAGGCTCACACGCACCGCCCATTCGGCTTCGTCTTCGGAAACCCCCATGGCAAGAAGCGTGCGGCTCAGTTCCCGCGTTTTAGAAGAACAGGCGCTTGTTGTTGAAATATAAATGCCTTCCTCTTCAAGCGCGTGCACGAGCACTTCACCGCGGATGCCGCGGACGGAAAAATTCAGGATGTGCGGTGCTGAAACAGCCGGATTGGTATGGACGGTTACAGCAGGCATCTCCTGAAGTTTTTCGATCAGGGCATCCCGGATACGGGCCGTTCTTTCTGCCGCCCCTGCTTCAAATTTTTCATGGATCAGGCGGAGCGCTTTGCCGGCTGCAACGATTCCGCCTGTATTTTCGGTGCCGCTGCGCAAGCCGCTCTCCTGGTGCCCGCCGGTTAAAAGCGGCGACAGGCGGAGATTTGCCCGTTTATATAATATCCCGGTTCCCTTTAAGCCATGGCATTTATGCGCGGAAACCGTGCAAAGATCGATGCCGGCCTCACGCAGGGAAAGCGGGACTTTTCCGCAGCCCTGGACATCGTCTGTATGGAACAGGATTTTCGGATAATGTTTCAAAAGCTGCCCGATTTCTTCCACCGGCTGCACTGTTCCGACTTCGTTATTCACATGCATCACGGAAACAAGAATCGTTTCATCCGTGATGGCCTGTTTTAAATCGTCCAGTTTGATCCTTCCGCTCTTGTCAACCGGCAAATACGTGACGCGAAAGCCCCATTCTTCCAGCTGCCGGCACGTTTCAAAAACAGATGCGTGTTCAACAGCCGTCGTAATGATATGGCGCCCCCTTGAACGGTATGCGAGGGCTGTCCCTTTAATGGCCAGATTATTGCCTTCCGTGCCGCCGGATGTGAAAAAAATTTCGTTCTCGTCTGCGCCGAGAATACCTGCAATTTGCCGTCTTGCCTGCGTGAGAAGTTTCTCTGTACGCGCGCCGAGGCTGTGCAGGGAAGAGGGATTTGCAAAATAGTTTTCCGATGTTTTCACAAAAGCATCCAGCACTTCCGGATAAGGCTTCGTTGTGGCACTGTTGTCAAAGTAAATCATTTGAACACCCTCTGTTGGCATAAAATTGGATCCAAACCTGCATCATTGCCTAATATACCATGCCGGATACCGAACCTACAACCGATATACTCCCGTTATGCAACACCCATTCCGGTCTCCCTGCCGCTTTTTTGCGGCACCGGCTTTAATCTTCAAAATGGGGTGGTAATGGTCCTGCGCCTTCCGCCCGTGCGTGGTTAACCCGTTCAGGCAGAAATGCGTCGCTTAAGGCTCAAAGGTCTTCACCCGTACCTGTTTACCAGGCTAAAGAACCCGGCGTCAAAACGAATGCGTGCGTCCGGCTGAAAGGCATGGAAAAAAGCAAACGAAAAAAACGGGGAGCGCTCCGTATTTTTTCCGTTTGCTTTAAAGTAATTCTTCCGTTTCCAGCATTTTTTCAATTTTTTTCAATGCACCAGGCTCAACCGCCTCCACTGTCGTTGCGGCTTCTTCAAGCGCCTTCTCATAATCATAGCGCCGGAAAGCTACTTCTGCGCGCTCCAGCCCGTCCGCCACTTTCTTATATTTAGCACGGTAACGGTTGCCGTATTGAATCACTTTTTCAGCAAGCTGAACATTTTCCAATAAAGCTTTCGTGCTTTTTTCAAAGTTTCCGACTGCCTGTTCCGCCTCCAGCAGATGGTGGTTGACCCTCTCCATGTTTAGCGGCGTGGCATGGAGGCTGTCGGCAGTATCACGAATCGCGTTCCAGGCCGCTTCATACAGGCTGCGGTACGAGTCCGGCAGCCCGGGGATATTGCTTCTTTCGACAAGGCGGCGCATATCCTGGATTTTCCGCTTCAATCCCGCGATCTTCGCGCGTGCCTCCATTTCTTCCTTCCGCAGGTTCTGCAGAAATTCGTTAAACGTCTTCTGGTCATCCTGCAGTTTTTCAATCTGCCCTTCCATTTCTTTGAGCTGTTCGCTTAACACGGTATAAATCGTTTCGTTTTCGGGAATTTTTACTTCAAGGACCGCCAAACGCGCGGCCAGTTTCTCCAACTGTTTATCGAGTTCAGCAGGAACGGCCATGTTTTCCTCATGCAGTTGGTATGTCTT
The DNA here is from genome assembly GCF_943193165.1 of Weizmannia agrestimuris. Taxonomy (NCBI): domain Bacteria; kingdom Bacillati; phylum Bacillota; class Bacilli; order Caryophanales; family Bacillaceae; genus Heyndrickxia; species Weizmannia agrestimuris. Next base: position 13,353 of record NZ_CALPDC010000036.1, on the reverse strand, counting down.
TTGCACGGATTCTGTTTCTGTTGTGAGGCGCTTGTTTTCTTCCCGTACTTCATCCAGCATATCCTTCACTTCGCGGAAATGCTTGAGCACATAGTTTTTTGCGTACGCTTCTTTTTCTAAAACATCGTAAATCGTTTCTATTCTTTCCTTGATTTCCCGGATGCCTTCCTCGACATCTGCTGTGTCAGCCTGTTCAAGTTGTTTCCGGTAAGCCGATAGCTTTTCTGTAAGCTCCTTCATTTCTTCATCAAACTGCAGGTGATCGAGCGCAAAGCCTTGTGCAGCCATTTCTTTGTAGCCCTCTTTCAATTCAGCAAACTGCATCGGCAAAAGCGATTCCGTTTCCGCCAGCAAATCCGGAATTTTTCCGGCATCCTCCTGCAATGTTTCTGTTTCAGTTTTCAGTTCATCGGCTAATTTCTTTGCCTCCAAATAGTTCCCGGCTTCCGTCAATTCATGGTAACAGACAAATTTCTCCGCCAGGCTGTCCACTCTCAGGTCGAGGCTTTTAATGGCTTTTCCGAATGTATGGCGCCGTGTCAGAAGCTGTTTCTTCAAGTCTTTGAAGATTTTCCCGAGTTCTTCCACTTCTTTCCGGGATTCTTTCTCGGCATCCATCAGTTCATTGACGCCGTCCAGTATATCTTTTATTTTTTGTTCCGCAGTTTGAAGAATCGCCTCTGCTTCCGCCTGTACGGCCTTCGCCTTTTTGAAACGGTATTTGTCAGTGTGCTCCTCGATTTCAAAGAGCTTATCTTCCACTGCCGGCAGTTCCTCGTTTAAAAGGTCCTCCCAGTCTTTGCGCCAGCCTTCAAATAAACTTTCCGCCTCCCCGCCCATATTGAGCCGTTTGACTTTTCCCAGCTCATCGGTGACAGGCCGGTTCATGATTTCAATTTTCCATGCTTCAAGCTTGTCAATCTCTTTGTAAAACTGCCTCCTGATAAAAAAACCGCAAGTCAATAAAACCAGCAATAAAAGAATAGCGCCAATGATGCCATACATCATAAACTTGAAAGCCTCCCGTTCGTCCACAAATCAAGCCTTAATATCCGCTCATTATGTATGTATGAATACCGGAACAATCCTTCCCGATACCCACAGGCATGTATGTTTATTTTTATTCTATGATACCATGTAATGACAATATTTGACTATGAAATTCGAGATTTTTCGATTCATTTTGGGGAAGGTTTTTTCCGTACCCACAATAAAAAAAGCCGGCGCTTATTTTTTGCACGTCGGCGGGCTTTTTCGGAAAGCTGCCGGCATTTTAAAAACAGCCAGCCCGCTCCGGCCATTAAAAAGCGGTTTCAAGCAGCAGCGGTTCCGGCTGCGCCCCCGCGTTTTGCCGGATGCTGTCCAGCCATTCGGCAACCGATTTGCCGTATTTTTCGGCAAAATACGGCTCTTCCGGCTGCATGCCCCATACTTCGCGGATATACTGGCTGTTTAAATACGGCATCGACAGCATGCTTTTCAGCTGGATCATGAGAAAGTTCAGTTTGCCCGCCTGGATTCCGGGACCGCACCAAGCTTTGACGAGCTTTTTTAATAAATAACGCTCTTTCATGAAGTAAGTGGACAAAATTTCGCGGACAATTTGCGAATCAATGGTGACTTCCCGCCATACAAATCTGGACAGCAGGTGGTTTTCGCTTTGAAAGTGCAGGATGCGGAAGGCCGCCCGTTTTAATCCATCCTCCGAAAGATTTTGCACTTCTTCTTCAAGGCAGGCAATATACGGTTCAAAAAAGCGGATAAAACACGCTTCCAATAGCCCCTGTTTGCCGTTAAAGTAATAGGAAATATTGGCCGAATTGACTTTTGCGGAAGCCGCAATCGCCCTGATTGTTGTTCCTTTATAGCCCTTCGTATGAAATAAAGCAATCGCCGTATTGAATATCTTTTCTTTTGTTTCACTGCTGTTTCCGTCCATTTGTTCCACCCTCTCCTCTTTTTTGCTTGCCGGGCTTCCCCTTTTGTGTTAAAAATATTCTATTCCGTACTATTCCATATGCCGGGCCGGGGTTCCTTTAAAAACTTTCCGACAAAATCCCGCCCCGTTTTTAAAAAATTTGCTGATGTAAGGATGATGGCGATGTTTCATGTAGAAAATCCCCAGGGAACGAAGAAAGAAAAGTATGATCTTGTCGTAAAACAGCTGATCGCGCTCACGGAAGACGAACCGGATAAAATTGCCAATTTAAGCAATGCTGCAGCGCTGTTAAACCAGTTTCTTGACCGGGTAAACTGGGTCGGGTTTTATTTCGCAAGCGGGGATGAACTCGTCCTCGGCCCGTTCCAAGGTTTGCCAGCTTGTGTGCGGCTTCCGTATGGGAAAGGGGTGTGCGGGACAGCCTGGAAAGAAAAACGGGTGCTCCGGGTCGCCGATGTGCAGCAGTTTTCGGGCCATATTGCCTGTGACGCCGCTTCCCAATCCGAAATTGTCGTCCCGCTGATGAAAAACGGTGAAGTGATCGGCGTTTTGGATATCGACAGCCCGGAAAAAAATCGATTTGATGCAGAAGATGAAGCGGGACTGGCAGCTTTTGCCGCAGCGCTGGAAAAAGTGCTGTAAGGCCGGTTTCGCAGGTTGATAAATAAGGAGATAAAAGCATGCCGAGTCCCAAAGGCCGGACGAACTTGGTAGGCAGCAAGGATTAAGCGGCCTGAAGCAGATATTAAAACCATAACCGAATGGATAAAAAATGCCCCCATTGCCGGATCAGGCAATGGGGGTTTTTTAAGGCGGCTGTACAAAAGCAATCAGCTGCAGTGCGCCCTTAATTGGCTTTCATTTCCATATCGCTGATGACTACCTGGTTTTTTCCGAGGCTTTTCGCATGATACAATCCGGCGTCTGCCCTGTTAAAAAGCGATTCCACCGTTTCATTCATCTCTTTATTCCAGTACGACACCCCGCACGAAATGGTAACCGGAGGATTTGTATTTTTCTCAACAGCCGCAAGCACCCTTTTGGCGACCTGCACCCCTGTTTGAAGCGGCACGCCGGGAAGATAAATCGCCATCTCCTCTCCGCCCCATCTTGCTCCGATATCGGTTGAACGAATGTTTTCTTTGATCAGCTTTGCAACCTGGATCAAAATTTCATCCCCGACTTGATGGCCGTATGTGTCATTGACTTTTTTAAAGTCGTCAATATCGAGCAAAATCAGCGTGCCCTGCTCATCTTCACCGATAGAAGTTTCCATCCGGCTGTTCAAGTAATTTTTGGCAAACAGCTGGGTAAGATGGTCGGTGATCACCATTTTTTCAAGCCGCTCGCGAAGCATGGAGTTGGTTAAGGCCATGCCCGATTGATAAATAAGCGACTGAAAAAGTTTGAACCTGTCAAAAGAAAAATGGTAAGGCGCTTCATGAAGAACAAGGCAGAACCCCTTTAAATCATCTTCCTGGATAATCGGGACAGCCATCAGCGAAGAAAAGCGATAGTTTCTGCCGGGAAAACGCTGGTTTAAGTTGCTGATAAACAGGGATTCTTTCGTATCAGCAAAAGAACGGTTTGCAAAATCAAGATACCGGATGCCTTCCTTTTCTTCAAAAATGGGGCTGCTGCCTTCAAGCAGGTCCATTTTTCCATTCTCCATCATCACGAACCCGATTGCCTGGGTATTAAATGAACTGGAGATCTGCTCCATTAAAAAATCGATGGTTTCTTTTAAATTCGCGCTTTTATTTAACTGGCGGGAAACCGAATTGATCAGGCGGAGTTCTTCAATGGACTGCATCGACTGCTGGTACAGCTTGGCATTCTCAAGCGCACTTCCCGCCGTATTGGCGAGCAGGCTGATAAATTCCAGATCGCTGCGGTTAAATTCATAGTTTGCAAAAGTGATGACCTGCAGCACGCCGTACACGCCTTGCTTTCCCCTTAGCGGCGCATAAAGCATCGTTTCGTTTGTCCGCCATACCGTGGCAAGATGGACCTGGCCGTTTACATATGATTCGAGCGCCATTTCGTCGACTGCATCATATTGCAGCGATTTGATCGGCAAATCAAGATTGTGGTGATAATCGTCCGACAGCATTAAGGTGTATTCAAAAACCGGATACAGCCTTTTCAGCGTGTAAATGATTTCTGCAAGGATCGTATCCGTATCCATGGAAGAATGGAATTTTCCGGTCACTTGGAATAATTCGATGTAACGCTTTCTGTCGGCTTCAACAACAGACAACTCATACTTCAGCTGCAGGAAGTTCCGGCTTTCCCTGACAAACGCCTGCAAATCCGCGTCAGACAGCTCCCCGAACATCCTGTTTGGAATGGAAAGAAGCAGGCAGCCATCCTCCATGTTTTTTTCCGGAATAAAAAAGGCAATGTTAAACTGTTTTAAATAAGGATCCTTTTGCAGTTTCCCATTTGTGACAACCTGGGAGGCTGTTTTTAAAGCTTTAATTTTTCCGGAAGGCACGACAAGTTCGACGTCATGCCGGAAAGGATTATAAAAGCCGCATATTTTGTAAAACTTTGTGTTTTCGCTATCCGGCTTATAATACACGATATGATCAGCGCTGAGCACTTCTGCCACGACCGCCACCCAGTCATCCAGGCTACTTGCTGTCTCAAGATTCATTAAATCCAGTAAACGGGACTTATAATATAGGATTAAATGATTTTCTTTCTTTTCCATTTCCTAATCACCCTGACCCTGTTTCCGTATAAAAGCGAAAAACGCATAAAAAGCGCGAGCCTTGAAAATGAAGAATATTAAAACAAAAAACTGCACGGGAGACGTAAAAATGTTAAAAACCGGTCAAATTAATACCATTATAATGCAAAAGAACTATAAATGTACAGTCTGCCTAACCGATATACTGTATATATTGTGTCTTAAGGCCTGTTATGAAGCCGCGCGAACGGAATGTGAAAAGTTTTTGTCGCGGCACGGCAGCCCGATTTGCATTTGTTGTTGACTTTTTATCTTTGAAAACATATAATCAACGTTGTGTAAAATAATGCAGCCTTATTGGACGGCTTTGTGTTTGTATTTTGTTCCTTGCCTGAATGCAAGGTGTATCGTGTAACCCTCTGCTGCTGGGGCGATGGTACATGAAAACAAAATACGCATGAAGAAGTGTCCATGATATCTGTTTTTATTTTACAACAAAATAAAAACAAAGGAGGAGTCTTTCATGGCTCGTTATACAGGTCCAAGCTGGAAATTGTCCCGCCGTCTCGGGATTTCTTTAAGCGGTACCGGAAAAGAATTGGAGAAGCGTCCTTATGCACCTGGACAGCACGGCCCGAATCAGCGCAGAAAATTGTCTGAATATGGCTTGCAATTACAGGAAAAACAAAAGCTTCGCCATATGTACGGCTTAAATGAACGCCAATTCCACAACACTTTCCTGAAAGCTGGCAAAATGCAAGGGAAACATGGTGAAAATTTCATGGTTCTTTTGGAATCACGCCTTGATAACCTTGTTTACCGTCTCGGTTTGGCTCGCACACGCCGCCAAGCACGCCAGCTCGTAAACCACGGGCATATTCTTGTTGACGGCAAACGCGTCGATATCCCGTCTTACCGTGTAGAACCGGGGCAAACGATCGGCGTACGCGAAAAATCCCGCAACTTGGATGTCATCAAAGAAGCGATCGAAACGACAACTTTTGTGCCGGATTACCTTTCTTTTGATGCAGACAAGCTTGAAGGGACTTACAGCCGCCTCCCTGAACGCTCGGAACTGCCGGCTGAAATTAACGAATCGTTAATCGTCGAGTTCTACTCAAGGTAATGTGTAAAACCCCGAAACCGCTGTGGTTCCGGGGTTTTTTATATTCTGAAGGTAACCGGTTGTTCAGCAAGCCATCCCGGCAACCAAGTTAAACATGAGATACAGTCTGGCCATGCCAACGCCAAAGAGAATAGCAAAGCAGCGTCCCTCAGCCTTGACCAAATCATGATGACCGAGGCATCAAAAGACGAACAGCAAAGTATAATGGGAAGCAACACAAATATCGTACGAATGTTTCTAAAAATCGGCCGTGTCATGGTCATTGCCCCTCATTTATCCATATTTTGTGTGCGCACCACGGCTTTCGCTTTCGGAATCCCCGCGGCGGGCTTCATGGTTCATTTTTCTTTTTCAATATTCAGATTCATTGTATAGAAAAAATTCCCCAAAAGTCCACATCATTTATTCGACAAATTGCGGGACGGTTAAAAGGATGGACCCCTTAACCGGACGGGAAAATGAGCAGAGATGGGTCTGTGCCATTGGTTTCCGCTGTTGCGGCACGATTTGCTGATCGCTTGCCCATGCCGGGTTGGGCATGGCAGAAATGCAGATCAACGGGATGAGATAGAAAAGGCCGCTCTGGGCATGGTTGCTTTGCGGAGCGGCCTTTTTCTTATTTCTTCCTTTTGCGTCTCCACAGCATGAAAAGCGAGGCTGTCAGGGCGGCGGTGAGAAGCGGTTCTTTTTTCAATTTGTTGTCTTTTGTATACAGTGCATCCTTTACAATCAGGTTCAAATTTTGTGGGCGTTCGGCAAGGCGCCGCATATAATAGCCGAACCAGTCATTTCCGAACGGCATGTACGTCGTGAAATGGTATTTTTTCGCCAGTTCATACTGCATCTCCTGGCGAAATCCGTACAGCATCTGAAACTCAAACCGGCTGTGCGGGATTTGGTTTTCTTCAATAAATGCTTCCAGTTCGCGAATGATGTGGTGGTCATGGGTGGCAATGGACGTATATGCCTCGCCGAGCAGCCGTTTTTTTACAAGCTTTACATAGTTCCGGTCAATTTCCGCTTTTGACTGAAAAGCGGCTGTCTCGCTTTCTTTGTAAGCGCCCTTTACAATCCTGAGCCGGACATCCTTCAGTTCATCCATAACCGCTTCGGCGTTGCGCAAATACGCCTGGATGACTGTCCCGACATTTTGGTACGTTTCAAGCAGGGTTTTCAACACCTCTATTGTAGCATGAAAATGGGTATAATCTTCCATGTCAATATTGATGAAAATCCCGTATTCCGCTGCACGCGCCAAAATGTCTTCCATATTTTGCAGGCAAAACGTGCGGTCAATATCCAGCCCGAGCTGGGTCAGTTTCACCGAGATATGGCAGTCCAGGTTCTCCTCATGGATCCTGTCCAGCATTTGCAGGATGCGCTGTTTCGCCGATGCCGCTTCCGATTTTTCCGATACGAATTCGCCCAGATTGTCAACGGTGCAGCTGATTCCGCGGGCATTCATTTCCCGGATGGTCCGGGTGACGGAATCAATATCCGTCCCCGCAACAAATTTTTCAGCACCGAACCGAAAACCCCATTTTTGCGCACTTTTATTTAAAAACCTGCTGTTTGAAAGGCCGATGAAAAAATCCCTCGTCAAATTTGCCATATCGCCTTTCCTCCCGTTAAAACATTTCCGATACAGACTTTGCTTCCATAAACAGCTTCAAATAATCCGGGCCGCCCGCTTTCGAATCGGTACCGGACATTTTAAAACCGCCGAACGGCTGGTAACCGACAACGGCCGCCGTGCATCCCCGGTTAAAATACAGGTTGCCGACATGGAATTCGTACCGGGCGCGTTCCAAATGCTCCCTGTTTTTCGAAATGACGGCGCCTGTCAGCCCGTATTCCGTATTATTGGCAATTTCAAGCAGTTCGTCAAAATCTTTTCCTTTCGCAAAAGCGACAACCGGCCCGAAAATTTCTTCCTGCATGATCCGTGCCTTTGGATTTACATCTTTAAAAATCGCCGGGTAAACGAAAAATCCTTTTTCGCCATCCGTTTCCCCGCCAAAGACGAGTTTGCCCTCTTCTTTGCCGATTTCTATATAACTTTTAATCTTGTTAAACTGCTTTTCGTTAATGACAGCACCCATGTACACATTTTCTTCGGACGGGTCGCCGACGGTTACGTTTTTCGCAAGGGCGATCGCCTTTTCGAGCACTTCTTCATATACGTCTTCATGTACGACTGCCCGCGAGCAGGCTGAACATTTCTGGCCGGAAAAACCGAATGCCGACTGGACAATCGCATCTGCGGCGAGATCGAGATCCGCTTCTTTATCGACAATAATCGTATCTTTGCCGCCCATTTCAGCAACGACCCGTTTTAAAAAGTGCTGGTCCTTCTGCACTTTCGCAGCCCGTTCATAAATGCGCAGGCCCGTTGCTTTGGAACCCGTAAAGTTAATCCAATGGGCAGACGGATGATCCACCAGGTAATCGCCGATTTCTGCCGGATCGCCCGGCACAAACTGGAGCACGCCTTTCGGAACCCCCGCTTCTTCCAAAATTTCAACGAGTTTGTATGCAATAACAGGCGTGCTTTCCGAAGGCTTCAGCAGAACCGGGTTCCCGGCAACAAGCGGGGCAACCGTCGTGCCGCAAACAATGGCGAAAGCAAAATTCCACGGCGGAATGGTCACCCCCGGCCCCATCGGCTGATAAAAATAAGTGTTGTGCTCATTTTCACGCTGTTCCATTTCCTGCCCCTTTGCAAGCTCAAGCATCTGGCGGCCGTAGTATTCCAAAAAGTCGATTCCTTCCGCCGTATCCCCGTCCGCCTGGCTCCACGGCTTGCCGGCATCAAACACAAGCCACGCCGACAGCTCATGTTTGCGGCGGCGCGCAATCGCAGCGGCTTTGAACAGCACATTCGCCCGCGCTTCGGGTGCCATTTTCCGCCAGCTGCGAAATGCCTCATTGGCGCCTTCGAAAGCTTTGTCAACCAGTTCTTTCGATGCTTTCGAAACTTTCCCGACAACCTGTTCTTTATTCGCAGGATTGACGGATACGAGCTTATCCTCTGTAAAAATCCGTTCTCCGTTTATTACAAGCGGGTACTCCTTCCCGAGTTCCGCACGCACTTTTTCAAGTGCCGCTTGAAACGCCTGTACGTTTTCAGGCTGGTTAAAATCCGTTAATGGTTCATGTTTAAAAGGCAAGACCAATGAAAAAACCTCCTTCATCCTCGTTCTGGCTTAATACCATGCAAGAATCATGCCAACTTCCGGAACATCCCTGTTTCCCTATATCCGCAAAAAAATAAACCGTTTTCTATGTACAATATATTTACACAATTGTAAATCGAATGTACAATACCTTTACACGACAAAGGGGAGGAAGACGGAAATGGCAAATGAACTGTCTTATTTGCAGGCGGTATTATCGGCGGAAAATGATGCGATTACGATCGTAAACGAAAAAAAGGAAGTCATTTATTGGAATGATGCCGCCGTCCGGACCTACAATATTCCAAAAGAAATGATCTTAACCAAAAAAATTACCGATTTTTTTCGCGATGATGATTTAATGGTGCTCAAAGTGCTGCGGACAAAAGCCCGTATTACCGACCAATATCATCGGCCCCGCCCCGACAAGCATGTCGTCGTCAATGCGCGGCCCATTTTTGACAACCGCGGCAGGCTGATCGGCGCGGTATCCGTGGAACGCGATATCACCCAGATTGTTAGGCTGAACGACAATCTCGTCTCCACTTCCATAGAACTGAATGAACTGCGCCAAAAAATGTACACAAGCTATGAAGAAACGCCTTTTTCCAAATTAAAGGGGAAAAGCCGCGCGCTCCGGGATACGATCCAAATTGCGGCGAAAGCGGCGAAAACGGATGCCGTCACGCTTATTCTCGGCGAGTCCGGCACCGGGAAAGAAATATGCGCGCGCGCCATCCATGAAGCAAGCGCGCGGAAAAACGGCCCTTTTATTCCGGTGAACTGCGGCTCGATCCCTTCCGCCCTGTTTGAAAGCGAATTATTCGGCTATGAACCAGGCACGTTTACGGGTGCGGAGAAAAAAGGAAAAGCGGGAAAAATTGAAGAAGCGGACGGGGGTACGCTGTTTTTGGACGAAATCGGCGAACTGCCGCTAGATATGCAGGTGAAGCTGCTGCGCGTGCTGCAGGAAAAAGTGATTTACCGCATTGGCGACGCTTCGGGCAGGAAAATCAATGTCCGTTTTATTGCCGCCACCAACCAAGACATTGAAAAAATGATGAAAGAAAAGACATTCAGGTCGGACCTTTATTACCGGTTAAATGTTATTCAAATTACGATGCCGCCATTAAGGGTGCGCACAGACGATATTCCTGTCCTCGCCCGCTACTTTCTGAAACAATTTGCCGTCCAGTACAAGATGCCTGAACCGGAACTCGCCCCTGATGCCCTTTCTTTCCTGCAAGCGTATCATTGGCCAGGGAATGTCCGGGAGCTCCGGAATTTAATGGAACGGATGGTGATCCTATCAGAAAAGCCGTTTATTGACCGCGCCTCCCTTCTCCGCTTTTTCCAGGGAAATGAAACCCAACCGTCCGGAAGTGCCATCCCGGAAAGCGGCACTTTGCCTGTGGAAAAAGAAAATATGGAAAAACAGCTCATTGAAAAAGCATTGCGCAAAGCAGGCGGGAACAAATCCGCCGCAGCAAAAGAACTTGGCATTTCAAGGGTCACCCTGTATCAGAAGCTGAAAAAATTTGGAATTGGGAGCTGACTTCCCCCGCCGGGAAAAACGAAGAAGGGCAAGCCGCGATCGGAGCAATAAAAAAGGGATGCACATTTCAGGCATCTTCATTGTGCATCCCTTAATATCCTCAATGTTTAATTAAAAAGTATTTTTTCTTCCCTCTTCTAATAACGGTAAATTCGCCGCCGATTTTGTCCTTTTCCTGCAACACAAGCCCGAGATCCGTTACGCGGTCACCGTTTACGTAAATGGCGCCGTTTTGGATATCTTCGCGTGCCTGGCGTTTTGACGGGGAGATTTTGGCGGCAACGAGCAACTCCACAAGCTGCTTTTGTTCTTCGCTTTCAAGCTGGAATGACGGAACATCTTTAAATCCCTGCTTCATTTCTTCAGCCGACAGTTTCTTCACATTGCCGCTGAACAATGCTTCCGTAATATTCAAAGCCTGCTGCAATGCTTCCTCCCCATGGATCAGTTTTGTCATTTCCGCGGCCAGCGCTTTTTGGGCTTTGCGGAGATGCGGTTCGGTTTCAACCGATTTTTCCAGCTCTTCGATTTCTTCTTTTGGCAAGAAGGTGAAGTACTTCAAGTATTTTACGACATCGAGGTCAGCCGTGTTGACCCAGAACTGGTAAAACTCATATGGCGATGTTTTCTCGGCATCGAGCCAGACTGCGCCGCTTTCTGTTTTCCCGAATTTTGTGCCGTCCGCTTTTGTGACAAGCGGAATGGTAAGCCCGAAAGCTTTTTCTCCTTCCGGTTCGAGCTTGCGGATCAGCTCAAGGCCGCTTGTAATATTGCCCCACTGGTCGCTTCCGCCGATTTGCAGGCGGCAGTTGTATTGTTTATACAAGTTAAAGTAATCGACGGCCTGGAGGATTGTATATGTAAATTCCGTAAACGAAATACCGGTTTCAAGCCGTGATGCGATCGTGTCTTTTGCAAGCATGTAGTTGATGCCGATATGCTTTCCGTAATCACGTAGGAAAGTAACAAGGTCCATCGAGCCGTGCCAGTCATAGTTATTGACCATGATGGCGGCTGACTCGCCGTCAAAATCGAAAAATCGTTCCAGCTGTTTTCTCAATGCTTCGCCGTTTTGCTTGACCTTTTCAACCGTTAACAGCTTTCTTTCTTCCTTCTTGCCGCTCGGGTCGCCGATCATGCCGGTTGCCCCGCCGAGCACGACAATCGGCCGGTGTCCCGCCTGCTGGAAGCGACGCAGCGTGAGGTACGGGAGAAGATGCCCGATATGCATGCTGTCACCTGTCGGGTCAATCCCGCAATACAGGGTCACTTTCTGGTTTTGAAGCAGTTCCGCGAGCCCTTCTTCGTCTGTTTGCTGGTAAATGATCCCCCGCCATTTTAAATCTTCAAGTAAATCCATTTAAAATCCCACTCCTTTTTTATGTAGCCTCTGGTGCCGGCATCTTTCAGGTTCCAAGTGCCCTACTTAACGATGATGGGATCATGAAACCTGTATGCTGCCTTCTTTTTCCTGTAAACAATAAAAACGCCCCTCCGTCAAAACGAAGGGACGATTGTATCGCGTTACCACCCAACTTGAGAATTGCTTCTCCACTCATTTGGATAACGGCTGGGGGCCGTCTGCCGTATCCGGCAAAAGCTCCGGGGTGTAATTCGCCGCCTGCCTGTACCGGTTCGCACCAACCACCGGCTCTCTTGTATGCAGCAACAGGAAGCTACTTGATCCTTTCGACGCTTCATTCATCAAATTGTAAGTTATTTTTACCATATACATTTTGAAATGTCAACCTTGCCAAGCAGGCTGCACCAGCGCTTTCTTCAAATCCGGTAATGCCCATTTTAACCTTTCCTCATCCGGCAAAGGCCCTGTTCCGTCCCGAAGCACGCCTTCCAGCGTGTCTTCCCGTTTTCTTCCAACCCAAACCGTGCCTTTCCGATCGTATACACCCGGCAATCACCGGGCATGGGCGGCAACACCGGCAATCCGTTCCGGGCAGGTGTAAATATTCATCGACCCGCCGCGGATAAAGCCGATCGTGGTAATGCCGAGTTCTTCGGCGGATTCCAGGGCGAGTGTGGTGGGTGCCGATTTCGATAAAATCACCTCGCAGCCGATTTTGGCTGTCTTCAATAAAATTTCCGAGGAAATGCGCCCGCTGAATGCAAGGATTTTCCCTTTTGTGGAAACCTGATTTTTCAAACAATATCCGTAAATTTTATCAAGCGCGTTATGGCGGCCGATATCCATCCGGCTGACAAGGATCCCGCCGGCATCGCACAGCGCAGCATTATGGACGCCCCCTGTTTTTTTAAACACTTCGGCATTCTCCTGCAATGCTTCCATCAGCCGGAAACAATCATCAACTGTAATCCGGACGTGCACACCGTCCATTTTTTTCGCCGCCAGAGCATCATTGACAAAAACAAACGCCTGCCTGCTCATTCCACAGCAGGAGGTGATATAACGTTTATTTTGCAGCTGTTCGTAATAAGGATTAAGATGATCGGTCCGGACATGGACGAATCCTCCTTTTTCATCCGTCCAGATGTCGCGGATATCTTCATAGCGCCGGACAACCCTTTCCGACACAAGATAACCGACCGCCATGTCCTCGATATATTCAGGTGTGCACACCATCGTCACCCATTCCTGCCCATTCACTTTTAATGTCACCGGGAATTCCGTTGCGACTGTATCCAGCGCCCGTTCGAGCCGCCCGTTCTTGAAACGGAGAATTTCCCTCTGCGTGTCCACATTTTTCATGGGTTCAACAGCCCCCTGTCTATAATGTTTTATTTTAAAGGAATCAGAGTGAACTACCCTCCACTTATCAACCTTACGGTTTGATTGAAGTGGGGGCTTCTCGACTTATCGTTGCTTTTACTAGCCAACGAAAACTG
>NZ_CALPDC010000035.1:0-32593 GCF_943193165.1 Weizmannia agrestimuris | reverse complement strand
TCCAGAAAAACAGCCCCTATACTCCATATTCCCTCATATTCAGATAACCCTTTTTACACAATTATACGGACTTAACTACCCGAAGGGCCTATTTTAATAACTTTTATATAAATGTTATGCACATTTATATCATTTATTGCTTGGAAATTATCAATTTGTTCAAGTGTATGTTATTAAAATGTGTGTTTGTTGACAATAGACACATGTGTCCAGTTATACCTGAAAACAGAAGGATGGGTGATGAAGTAAAGCTTTTGGAAAAAGTGTCTGATAGATTTCAGCATATATCTTTAGTGATGCCGAAAAATTTTTCGTTGACAACAGTCAGTAATTTATTAAAATAAAAAGTATCGAAAGATTTTGTGATTGATTTGAATTTTTAATTGTTCGTTTTTTTAATTTGAAATGATAAGCTTGTAAATCAAAACTTGTAAATCAAAAATAGAATACTCAAATCATATGGGGTGGGAGCTGATGGTATATCAAGACAAACAATTTCAATCAGAGGAAATGTTTTTACAAAAAATCATAAATGCCGAAAATGTAGGGGTAGCAGTAAAAACTGCCAGATTAGAAAAGGGTTTGACGCAAAAGGATCTTGCAGGCAACATATTATCCGAAAAAACGGTTCATCGGATTGAAAAAGGTCAAGTACTACCCAGTCTGTTTACCTTTTTTTACATATTGAGCAGACTAGAATTATCAGCTGACAGTTTTTTGTCTCTCTTAAGTGATCTGTTTTTATAATTTTTGCAACTGTTAGTTTAATTGGCCTGGTTTAAAGACACGTCCCAGGATGGCTGAATATGAGCCATTTAACCTAATAAAAGCAGAAAAAAGCCGGCTTAAGGAACGCCGGCCCGGTCCGGTTTTATAGCAGGTGTTCAGGCCCCTCCTGGTTATCCGTGGCGATGACGACAACGCGCCCCTCGTCGAGTACTTTTTCATACTGTACGGCTTCCATCTCCGACAATCCGAGCGACTGCATTTTCGAACGCAGTTCATCCCCTCGCTCCCTGAACAGATTGCCGACCGAATCAATGACTCCTTGTTCTTCCATGCCGACAGATCCCGTTTCCGTTGCGTCGGTTAAATCTTTTGAACGGTCTTTGTCATGCGAGAAAATATAAATATTGTCTTTCGCAAATCCTTCATTTTCAAACTCTGTTATCTTTTTCGTCGCTTCGAGCCCGTTTTCGACCACTTCTACTTTATGCACCTGTCTTCCTCCTTCCGAAAAATGATGATACTGTTTGACATTTATATAACCGCTTCCTGCCGTCCTTAAACAAAGAAAAGTTTTACAGCCGCCGGACAAGGAAACTGATAAAATGAAAGTATAGGAAAGAAAGGGGCTGTAAATAAAATGAAGGACATTTTTAAAAATGATTGGGGCCCGCTTTTAAAGGAGGAATTCCAAAAACCATATTATTTAAAATTGAGGGAGTTCCTCAAAAAAGAATATGCAACACAGCGAATCCATCCTGATATGTTCGATATCTTTAATGCTTTTCACTATACGGCTTATCGGGATGTTAAGGTTGTCCTCCTTGGCCAGGATCCTTACCACGGACCGGGCCAGGCTCACGGGCTTAGTTTTTCAGTAAAGCCGGGGGTGGATATTCCCCCTTCGCTCCGGAATATTTTCAAAGAGCTACATGACGATGTTGGATGCAGGATTCCGCAGCACGGGTGCTTGGTCAGCTGGGCGAAGCAGGGCGTGATGCTGTTAAACACCGTGTTGACTGTCAGGGAAGGGCAGGCCCATTCACACCAAGGAATGGGATGGGAAATTTTTACAGACGAAGTGATCCGGAAAATCAATGCGAAAGAAACACCTGTCATTTTTCTGTTATGGGGAAGGCCTGCGCAGAGCAAAAAAGCGCTGATCGACACCAACAAACATTTTGTTTTAACTGCTGCCCATCCAAGCCCGTTGTCCGCCCATCGCGGTTTTTTCGGGAGCCGTCCGTTTTCAAAAACCAACAATATTTTGCGCAAGTTGGAAGAAAAAGAGATCGACTGGCAGCTGCCGGAACAGGAAAAGATATAAAACGCATTCCATCGCGGAAATCCGACAATGTTCCACGTGAAACATGGCGATTTTTTTGCAAGGTATGACAGCGTTCCGCATTGTTCGGATAATTGTCCTCTGTTAAAATAAATGTAAGCAAACGACAAATGCGGGCCAGCAAAGGAAGGAAACATTGTCAGGACCGGCACCCTGCAGCCATGATGCGATCGGAAGTCATGAACCTAGCGATTACAAATTTCAGGTTGGACGCCTATGCTACAGGGAACGCATCACAGCAGCGGGATGAAAACAAATTTTCAGGCTATATAAAATGAATAAAATATCGCAGTTCTGTTGCCTTCGGAAAAAATGTCATCGTGCAAATGGAACGCGGGCTTGGGGGAAAAACTTATATTCATTGCTCATACTTTTTTGCAGTAGGCAACAGATTTCATTTATTTTATATAGAAATTAAACAGAGGTGCGGAAATGGCCATTACAACGGAAATGCTTTTGGAAAAAATGGAGCAGGAATTGGCAAAGGCAAAACAGGCAATGCCGGCGGAACAATTCAGGGAGCATATCTATGCGGTAAAAGCTTTGTGTGAAGTTTTATTGGAAAGCGGAAAGGCGGTACAGCCAGAAGAGCCATTGCCTGCCAGTCCTTCTGTGCCGAAAACGGTGCTGAAACCGGAGCCGTTGAAAATGGAAGATGGTGCAAACGGAGACTCTATTTTTGATTTTTAATCGCAAACAATTGAAACAAGCGTCCACCAAAGCGGGCGTTCCTGTCTTCTCTGCAGCTTCTTATACGGTTTGTATACCTATCATGGTATCTAGCTTTTTATCATGAACATTTATGTTGACTTGTTTTTAAGCTTCTACAGCGTTTTACATTAAAAAATGGGAGTGCATCGCATGAATATTTTTGTTTTTTTTGGAGCACTGAACGCGTGTATATCTGTTGCGCTCGGGGCTTTTGGGGCCCACGGGTTGAAAGGGATCATGGATCAGAAGTATCTGGATATTTGGGAGACCGGCGTCCGTTATGAAATGTACCATGCGCTCGGGTTGATTGCGATCGGCATTCTTTCCGGCATCCTCAAATCATCCGCACTGCTCAGCTGGTCAGGATGGTTGATGCTGATTGGCATCGTCCTTTTCTCCGGCAGCCTTTATGTTTTAAGCTTAACGAAAATCAGTGTGCTTGGTGCGATTACGCCAATCGGAGGCGTCGCGTTCCTTGCTTCCTGGATACTGCTTGCTATAGCGGCGGTAAAGTGGATGTAAGAAAAAACAGCCCGGTTTCGGAGCTGTTTTTTCTTTCGCTGATCACCGCGGCGGATAGGTTGCCAGCGGCTGACCGGCTTGCGTTGTGCTACCATATGGGTATTCATATTCGATTTCTTCAGAGAAGACAACGTAATCAACATAGACCATCGGGATTAAATAACGCTGCCCGGTTTGCGGATCACTAAGGATGACATGGTCCCGTCCGGCAGCTTCAATAATGCCATTGAACACTTTAGCATTCCATTCCCGGTTGTTTTCAAACGTGGCGTACAGCGTGACCAGTTTTCCTTTATTCAGCCGCAAAATATTTTCAATATACGATTGTTCAAGCGGAAGCTGGCCGGGCAGGTTCTGTGAGGGTGCCTGCGCTTGCTGCCCCCCGGGAACCTGGTACGGCGGATAATATCCTCCGTAATAAGGCTGTGCGGACTGCCGGTAATAATAAGGATATCCGTATACGGGCGGTGTGTAATTGCCGTTTTCCAACTGATTTCCCCCTCCATTTTGCATATCGGTCTGCCCTGGTTTTTGTAAAATGCACAAAAAACAAGGGCATTCACTACATTTATGTGTATGCCGGCCGGAAACGGGTTATGCTTAAGATCTCTCGTGAAAAAATCCTTCCAGCAGGCTGGAAGGATTTTTCTTAACCAATATGCAAATAGGAGGTTAACCGTTCTTCGTCAAGCAGGCTGCCGACATAGAACGGGCCGAATTCTCCGTACCTTGCGCTGGCTTCGTCAAACCGCATTTCATAGACGATTTTTTTAAACTGCAGGGCATCATCGGATAATAAAGCCACACCCCATTCGTAGTCGTCAAGCCCGGTGGAACCGAGAATATATTGTTTTACCTTGCCGGCATATTTGCGGCCGATCAATCCGTGGCTTTTCATTAACTCCTTGCGTTCCTCCATTGGCAGCATGTACCAGTTGTCATTGCCTTCGCGCCGTTTATCCATCGGGTAGAAACAGAAGTATTTGGATTTCGGCAATGTCGGGTAGAGGCGCTCGCGGACACGCGGATTTTCATACGCAGACTCGTCCGCTTTCCCGCCGCGCACATAGTTGCTCAGTTCATTTACACCGATGTACGAATATGCCGGAATGGTAAAATCAGCAATCCTTAATTTATTAAAGGCTGTTTCAATTTCTTCGAGGTCTTCCAGGGCCGGCCGCATCGTCCATAAAACAAAGTCGGCTTTCTGGCCGGTGATGGTATATAAAGCATAAGCCCCTTCGTGTTTGCTTTGGATGGCATCCAGTTGCTGAAGAAATTGCCGGAATTCTTTCACCGTAGCATCCCTTTCCTCGGCAGGCAGCGCCTTCCAGCCCGCCCAGTCGAGAGAACGGAAATCATGCAGTGAGTACCAGCCGTCCAGTGTTTCTGCTGCTTCGCTCATTTTTTTCCCTCCAAATGTTTTTCTCTTCCCTTACTATAACACAGGTTAGAAAAGGGAAAAAATATTACGGCTACCGCGAAATTGTCTAAAAGAAGCCTTCTTTTGCCTTTGATTTTCCGGAAAAATGGATTATCCTTAAAATGGATACCGTAAGCGAGGAGTGTTGAGCGTGAGTACATTTTTTGACGGGATAAAAGAAAAAGTGCGGGGACATAACAAAACGATTGTTTTTCCGGAAAGTTCGGATGAAAGGGTTTTAACAGCCGTCTCCCGGTTTGCAGCCGATGAAGTACTCCGGCCGGTTTTAATCGGGAACAAGGATAAAATTCAGGCAAAAGCCCAGGCCATCGGTGTTTCTGTCAAGGGCGTTACAGTGTATGACCCGGAAGACTATGCCGGTTTTGAAGAAATGGTGCAGGCTTTTGTGGAACGAAGAAAAGGCAAAGCGACGGAGGAAGATGCGCGCCAAATTTTAAAAGACGTCAATTATTTCGGCACCATGCTCGTCTATTTGAAAAAAGCGGACGGTCTGGTAAGCGGTGCCATCCATTCAACGGCAGATACAGTCCGGCCGGCATTGCAGATCATTAAAACAAAACCGGGCGTGAAAAAAGTTTCTGGCGTTTTCATTATGGTGAGGGGCGAAGAGAAATTTGTTTTCGCCGATTGTGCAATCAATATTTCACCGGACAGCCAAGACTTGGCGGAAACGGCCGTGGAGAGCGCGAAAACTGCCCGGACATTTGATATTGAACCGAGGATTGCAATGCTGAGCTTTTCAACAAAAGGTTCCGCCCATTCCGATGAGACGGAGAAAGTGGCGCAGGCAGTCCGATTGGCTAAAGAGCGCGATCCGGAGCTTGTCATGGACGGCGAGATGCAGTTTGATGCCGCGTATGTGCCGGCTGTGGCGCAAAAGAAAGCGCCGGATTCCGTGATTCAGGGGAATGCAACTGTGTTTATTTTTCCAAATCTGGATGCGGGGAATATCGGTTATAAAATGGCCCAGCGTCTTGGCGGTTTTGAAGCAGTCGGTCCGATTTTGCAAGGGCTGAATGCGCCTGTCAACGATTTGTCGCGCGGCTGCAATGCGGAAGATGTTTATCATTTGGCTTTGATTTCCGCAGCACAAAGTTTGTAAGGGAGTTGCCAGGCTTCCGGCTGTTGAATGGACAGCGGTGGGAGGAGAACTAAAAAAGAGGCTTATATAAGTTGAACAAACCAATATTATTTTTTCAGTGTTGCCAGAATCAATGTCTAACCTGATTGTAATGAATTTTGGACGCGAAAAACTTAAGTTCATTTTATTTAGGTTTTTTTCCTGGAAAGCAGCCTTCTTATCTCAACCCTATACTGAATCCCTTATATGTTTGAACCGGCTGAATCTGAACCGTGACAGCAGTCTTGTCGGTTGGTTGGACAGCATTTGTAGAAGGGCGTGTTGATTTTTTGGGAGGTGTCCGGCTGACAAATTACCGGTAATGTCTGCGTCTGGCTGCTTTGTGATTTTTTTAACAAAAACGAAAAAAGGGTGTACCGATGTGCAAAGAATGGGTACGAACGGAAAAGGGAAGTAAAGCTGTGGGACATTGCGGGGGAAAATGACCTTGGTATGTGGCCGAGGCTCTTCTTTTCCAGCTTGCACACCAGGGCTTAGAATGCTCGCCTTTTTTGGTTTGGCTTTTGGATGATGCCAAACCTTTTTTCTGGTTTATACGGCATGCTGGGCGGAGCCATTTTATAATGGAAGATTTTGGGGAGAAAAGGAGGTTGGGCTGAATTTGATGGCACCCGGAATTGGAGTGCGGCCGGGCAGTTTTTATGGGTTCAGCCCCATTGTAAAGGGATTTCGGCCGCAGCTTTTTGGTAGTCAATCCGTCATGATATGATAGTAGTAAAATAAATGGGGGAAAGATCAACATGGAAGAAGCGCTGCAATTGCTGAAGCAGCCCGAGTGGCGGGTGATGGACCAGTCCGGGTTGGGCCCGCAGTTTGAAGCGGCCCAGTCATTTGCGATGGACGACACATTGTGCACCGCTGTCGGGGCAAATGCATCCCCGGCTGTTGTCCGGACATGGGTGCATCACGACACCGTCAGCCTTGGCATTCAGGATACAAAATTGCCCTTTTTTGAGGAGGGGCTTGCTGTTCTTAAAAATAGAGGGTTCCGGTATATTGTCCGTAATTCGGGCGGGCTTGCCGTTGTATTGGATACAGGCGTGCTGAACATTTCGCTTGTGGTGCCGGATACGGAAAAGGGAATGGATATCAACCGTGGTTACGAAGCGATGTGGAAGCTGGTCCAAATGATGTTTTCGGATTTTCCCGTTGTGATTGAAGCAGGGGAAATAGCAGGCTCGTACTGCCCGGGGAGCTATGATTTGAGCATTGGCGGGAAAAAATTCGCCGGCATCTCCCAGCGGCGGGTCAGGAGAGGGGTGGCCGTCCAGATTTATTTGTGTGTGACGGGAAGCGGCGCCGACAGGGCAGAACTCGTTCGGGATTTTTATGAGCGGGCAAAACAGGGTGCGGAGACAAAGTTGCAATACCCATGTGTCCGTCCTGAAGTGATGGCTTCTTTGGCGGAGCTTTTACAGGAAACACTCACGGTTCAGGATGTGTTCATGCGGCTTTTGCAAACGCTGAAGACGTTGGGGGGCCGGCTTGTGTCCCGTCCGCTTTCGGAACAGGAAACGGAATGGTACGGCAAATATTATGAACGCATGCTGGAAAGAAACGCACGGTTTTTGTGAAGAATGAACGATCAAGGGCCACCTGCTGATCTGAGGAAAGACATTTTTGAAACGTGGCCGGTTGCCTGCTGTCTTTCATGTGCGAGATGAAGGACAATTTGGGGTCGTGATGATTGTGATTTGTCTTTCATGGAGTGGATGAAAGACATTTGGAGCCGGTAATGACTTTGATTTGTCCTTCATGAAGTGGATGAAGGACATTTTAAAGTGATGGTAGCCTGTTTTTGTCTTTCATCTGGCGCATGAAGGACAATTTGGGGTTGTGGCGACTTTATTTTGTCCTTCATGGGGCAGATGAAAGACATTTGGGCTCTGTGATGTCTTTGATTTGTCCTTCATTGGGTGAATGAAGGACATTTTAGGGTTATGGTGAGTTTGTTTTGTCATTCATGGGGCAGATGAAAGACATTTGGGGTCTGTAATGTCTTTGATTTGTCCTTCATCGGGTGAATGAAGGACATTTTAGGGTTATGGCGAGTTTGTTTTGTCCTTCATGGAGCGGATGAAAGACATTTGGGGTCGGAGATGGTCTCTGTTTTGTCCTTCATAAAGTGGATGAAAGACATTTTGAAGCGCGGCTGGTTGGCAATTGTCTTTCATGTACAAGATGAAGGACATTTTAAAGCGGTGGCAATCATTTTTTGTCTTTCATCGGACGAATGAAGGACATTTTGGGGTTGAGGCGATTGTGTTTTGTCTTTCATAAAACGAATGAAAGACATTTTTAAGACGTGGCTCCAAAAAGACACTTGGGCGGCGACCAAACTTTCCTTTTAGGAGCGTTTCAAAAAGACAAAAGATGCTGGGGAAACGTGCCAATTGTCCTTTAGAGCGTTTCAAAAAGCCAAAAGACACCTAGGCAGCGTCCAAATTGTCTTTTAGAGCATCTCAAAAAGACGAAATGCACCTGGAAATCATCCAAACTGTCCTTTAGAACGTTCCAAAAAGCCAAAAGAAACCTAGGCAGCGTTCAAATTGTCTTTTAGAACATCTCAAAAAGCCAAAAGACACCTTGGTAGCGTCCAAACTGTCTTTTAGAGCATCTCAAAAAGCCAAAATGCACCTGGAAATCATCCAAACTGTCCTTTAGAACGTTTCAAAAAGACAAAAGGTGCTTGGGGAACGTGCCAATTGTCCTTTAGAGCGTCTCAAAAAGCCAAAAGACACCTTGACAGCGTCCAAACTGTCTTTTAGAACATCTCAAAAAGCCAAAAAGCGCCTGTGAATCAAACAAACTGTCCTTTAGAACATCTTAAAAGCCAAAAGGCACCTAGGGAACGTCCCAATTATCCTTTCATGCAACAAAAGCCGGGAGATTGCCGCCTTGCACGCCAAACACCCATTGAGCATGCATCGCCCAATGGGTGTTTGTGTTTACTCGCCCGAAACTTATTCTGCCAGCTTTTCGAGATTGCCGTTGCGGTCCATTTTAAATTTGGTTGCCCCGGTTTCGTCTTCTTCGAAAAGGACGTATTTTCTCGCGCGGTTCATGATTTTCATCAAGGTTTCGTAGTCTTCCTGCATGGTAACCGAACCTTCTTCGAGCTCTTCGACGCGTTTTTTCAATTCTTCCGTTTCCTTTTTCAATTCCTGGTTTTCGTGCTTCAATCTTGCATTCTCACTTTTTAAAATCGTGCTTTGGAATTGCGTATTGTTCAAGTATTGCAGATAGCTGATGACCTTGACAAGGCTCATTTCCCCGCTGTTTTCGGCCGCCTGGGAAACTTGAGGGCTGCTGTTTTCAGCTTCTTCCCCGTCCGGAGCCGGTTGTTCCGGAAATTCAGCAAGCGGTATTTCGCCAATTTCCTCGAGTGTTGGAACCGGCGGCTGGTACAGCAGTTTCTTTTTCCCGCCCTGGTCTTTTCCAAGCAGGCGTTGGCGTTGCTTGCGCTGTTTTTTTGCAAGCTGCAGCGCCTGTTCGTAGTTATGGCGGACAACCGCATTCCAGCGGAAACCGCAGGCGGCGGATGTACGGTTCAGTTTATCGCCGACTTCCTCAAAAGCATTCAGCTGTGTGCTTCCTTCGCGCACGTGGCGGAGCACTGTTTCCGCCAGCAACAAATCATCTTCTTCGCTCCACGCATCTTGACGTGATTTCATTCTCATTACCCCCAAAATGTAAATTTTTTGTTTGTACTAAGAGAATGGACAAAAAACACGCAATTTATACCAATATGGTAAAAAAATAATAGAATTTTAGCGCACAAACGGATTTTTGCTTGTAGCAACACAGTTGGGGGGCACACACGGGAAGCCAAAAAGCCCATTAAGATTGCCTAGGCAAGGATTCTGGTGGCTTTAAATGCAAAGGTTTTAAAAAATGCAGCCATTGCAACCTGATGCAGCAGATAGAAAGGGCAGCATCCCGCATTTTCGCAGATGCGCCCTTTTATTGGGATTTTTTTCGGAAAAACCAAACTTGTCAATCGACCTCCACATTTCAAAAGCTGCCTATCTGCATATTACAAGCTTTTTTTCTCCGGCCTGTCCCGGTATAATAGAATTACGACATCAGGAAGAGGGTAAAGCATGGAATACGCCAAACTTAAGCTCAGTGAGGAAAAAGTGTTTAAAGACCCTGTCCACCGCTATGTCCATGTGCGTGACCGGGTGATCTGGGACTTGATCGGAACAAAAGAGTTCCAGCGATTGCGCCGGATCCGGCAGCTCGGCACGACTTACCTGACTTTCCACGGGGCGGAACACAGCCGTTTCAGCCACTCACTTGGCGTCTATGAAATTGTCAGGAGAATTACAGATGATGTTTTTAAAGACCGGGTGAACTGGAACGGAAAGGACAGGCTGCTGTCGCTTTGCGCTGCGCTTTTGCACGATCTTGGCCACGGCCCGTTTTCCCATTCGTTTGAAAAAGTGTTTGGCATGGACCATGAGGAGTTTACAAGGCAAATCATCCTCGGGGAGACGGAAGTCAATGAAGTATTGCGGCGGGTCGGTAGAAATTTCCCGAAAAAAGTGGCGGAAGTGATTGCGAAAACTTCAGAAAACAAATTGGTGGTCAGCCTGATTTCAAGCCAGCTTGATGCGGACCGGATGGATTATTTGTTGCGCGATGCGTATTATACAGGGGTCAGCTATGGCCATTTTGACATTGAAAGGCTGCTCCGCGTTATGCGCCCGCATGAAGACCAGGCCGTTTTTAAATACAGCGGCATGCATGCGGTCGAGGATTATATTTTAAGTCGTTACCAAATGTACTGGCAAGTGTATTTTCACCCGGTGACAAGAAGCGCAGAAGTGATTTTAACAAAAATTTTGCACCGCGCAAAAACGTTGTACGATGCCCGTTACCCGTTCAAGCACGGGCCCAGCCATTTCCAGTCGCTTTTTGAAGATAGACTCAGCCTGCGTGATTATTTAAAACTGGATGAGCACGTCATGCTGTATTATATTGAGGTTTGGCAGGAGGAAGATGACCCGGTTTTGCGGGACCTTTGCGCCCGCTTTGTAAACCGGAATCTGTTTAAATACATTGAGTTTGACCCGGCAAAAGAATTTAAGGTGCACAGCCGGCTTGAAAAGCTTTTTGCAGAAGCCGGGATCGACCCGAACTATTATTTAGTCATTGATTCGTCCTCAGATCTTCCGTACGATTTTTACCGGCCGGGCGAGGAAGGGGAACGGCTGCCGATCAATTTGCTGATGCGAAACGGTGACCTGAAAGAATTATCAAGGGAATCGGATATTGTGGACGCGATTTCGGGGAAAAGAAGGACGGATCATAAATTGTATTTTCCGCTTGATTTGATCGAAGACGAAACGACACACGGGGAAAAGAAAAGGGAAATTGCCGCTTTGCTGAAATTGCCCCGGAGTTCGGAAATTTAGTCAGGAGTGAATGGTTTGTGTTAGAAGATCATGTAAAAATTATGGGTGCGCTTGCCATAAGCGGAGAAATTGTCGGGCGTAAAAAGCTGCAAAAAATGATTTATATTGCGAAAAAATTATCCTTCCCTTTCCAGGAAAAATTTGAGTTCCACTTTTACGGCCCGTATTCTGAAGAGTTGACGCTCAAAGTAGAGGAGCTGACCAACCTCGGGTTTGTAAACGAAGTAAAAGAGAAAAAAGGCGGATATGTCCAATATCGGTATACGGTGACAGACGAGGGCCGGGAATTTCTGGAAATGTACGAACCGGATCTGTCGGGGCTGGATGCGTGCCTGGCAGAAATGAATGGGCAAAATGCACGCTTCCTTGAGCTTGTTTCAACCGTCATGTATTTTGATATGCTTCCGAAAGAGGAAGTAAAGGAGAAAATCTTTACATTAAAGGCGAAGCAGCGTTATACGGAGGAAGAAATCAACGAGGCGTACGATTACATAGAAAAATTGAAAAAAATCGCTAGCCCTGTCCAGCAGGCATAGCGATTTTTCCGCCCCTATTCGTCGCTTTTGCGGACGCCGCCTATGGCATAATGGTTTTTTGACATTTCTTCAATGAACACGGTAATGTTTTCTTTTGGGGCGCCTACGGTTTCGCTGACCGCGGCCGTTACTTTTTCGACCAGCGCTTTCTTTTGTTCGTCTGTACGGCCTTCCAGCATTTTGACGGTTACATATGGCATGCGGGTGCATCTCCTTTTAGATGATTTCATAAAAATTGTAAAGTCTTTTTTGCCCGCCTGCAAGTGGCACTTTTAAAACAAGTGAATACCGAATGAAAATTTTGTATACTATAGTCAATATATTGTTTTTAAAGGAGACCGGTACGTGGAACAATTACAACAGTTTTTGGCATATCCGTTGAGGGATATCCCGATTGTCGCGGCGGTGTTGATCATTGCTTTTACCGTCCATGAATTTTCCCATGCTTATACGGCTTATCTGTGCGGCGACCCGACTGCTAAACGCGAGGGGCGGCTGACATTGAACCCGGCGCAGCATATTGACCCGCTCGGCGCGCTGCTTATTTTTGTCGCCGGCTTCGGCTGGGCGCGCCCTGTCCCGGTAAACCGCTACCATTTCAAAAATCCGCGCCTGGCAGGGGTGACGGTATCCTTTGCGGGCCCTGCCAGCAATTTTTTGATGGCGTTTATCGGGGAAATCATTTTTTATGTGCTCGTGGCAACCGGGCTTGGCGCAGGCCTGCCATGGTTTGTCCTTTCCTTTTTCAATTATTTTGTCTGGCTGAATCTCGTATTGTTTATTTTCAATTTAATTCCGCTTCCGCCGCTGGACGGGTACCGGATCATAGAAGATTTGGTTTCGCCGGGGGTACGGGCAAAACTGATGCAGTACGAGCAGTACAGCATCGTTGTATTTCTGGTCCTGCTTATCACGCCGCTTGGCCGGTATACGATCTCGCCGCTGATTAACAGTGCGGTCCCGTCGATTATGAAGGGATTCCAGTCGATTGTTTCCGTATTCGGATAGACTGCCATTGAGAGAAAGGGGATGTGCAAGATGGCTGAAAAAAAGAAAAAAGCGGAATTTAATATTATTAAAAATGCGCCGACCGACGGCCATAAAAGTTTTGGCACCGGGGCGCTAAACCTTGAAAATGTCTCGCCGGTGATCATTGATGTCAATGAAGGTACGGCGGTTGTCGATATTGGGGCGATGCATGCAAGGAGCGCCGTGGAAAAGCGGGTGAGATTTTCCCCCGACCGTTCGGAAGTCCCGGAAGAGGGGGCAAAACCGTACTGGCTTGTGTGGGTGACAATTGAACGCGGTGAAAACGGCCCTTATTATCACGGGGTGACAGCCTGCGAAATGGTGGTCAACAAGGAAAAACGTCGCGGCTACAAATCGCTGCCGGAGCATGTCAACCGCCTCGACAAGTCGATGAAGGGCCATATCATTGTAGACCATATGGATGACCGGTCCAAGAAGGTGCTGGCAGACTTTTTAAAAGGCCACAGCAGCGAGATGTGGAACTTATCCAGCGATGAATTGAAAGAAGCATTAAAGGCCTGACCCTGCGCATTTATTTTTGCGTAAGGAACCGGCCGAAATTTCACGATGCATTGAAGGAGCAGGAAAGGCCTGACCGCACAGCGGCCAGGCCTTTCTGTTTGCTGTTTTAAAAAAACGGGAACAGTTTTTCAAGCCAGTTCCGGTGCTTTTTCGGGTACAACTCATTTTCTCCTGCAGCGGGATGTTTGCTGCAGGGCTCGGCCGGTTCGGTACCGGATATAAAGTATGTCAGCCTTGCCACCGGGCAGTTAGCGGTTGCGATTTTCCCGGTGGCAGGATCGATTTCAACACCGGTTACGCCTTTGGGCGGCTTAAATTCCGTTACAGGGCGCCCGTCAAGCGCCTTTTCCATAAACCGGGCCCATATTTTTTTGGCGTACATTTTATCGGCGGCCAACGTGATTTCCTGCCCGTTGTCGTATCCGACCCAAACGCCTGATACAAGCTGGGGCGAAAACCCGATCATCCAGCTGTCCGTGTTGGTGGAGCCGGATTTGCCGGCGTACGGGCGGGTGAGGTTTTTGACAATGGAGGCGCCGGTGACACGGGCATAGCCGTTCAGGCGCTTGTCAAACATGCCGGTCATCATTTGCGAGGTGACAAACGCCGCCGCTTTGTCCAACACCCGTTCTTTCTCGTGTTTGTCGTATGCATACAGGACGCGGCCTTTATAATCTTCCACTTTTGTGATGAAAACAGGCCCGTTTTGAGTGCCGCCGTTTGCAAGCAGGCTGTAGGCGTTCACCATATCGAGCAGGTGCACGCCGGATGTGCCGAGCGCAAGTGACGGCACTTTTTCCATCGGGGTTGTAAGGCCGAATTGTTTTGCGGTTTGGACAAGCACATCTTGCCCGAGCAGCAAATGGGTTTTCACGGCGTAAATATTATCTGAAACGGCGAGCGCCTGCATCATCGTAATGTCCCTATTGGCATACTGGCTGTTGAAATTATGCGGCCTGTATGAAGATCCGCCCGGCCGGAAAACGGTCGGTTCGCTTTTGAGCATCGTTGCCGGCGTGAATCCGTGGTTCAATGCAGCATAATAAAGGAGCGGCTTCATGGTGGAACCGGGCTGGCGCGTTGCCTGTGTGGCGCGGTTAAAGGAACTTTCCGCATAGTCACGCCCCCCGGTGAGTGCCGTCACAAAGCCGTTTTTCGGGTTGATTGCCGCAAAACCGATCTGGATGTGTGAAGATGCCGGAATGATTTCCTTCACGGTTTCTTCGGCAATTTCTTGTTGCTTTACATCAAGGGTGGTATACACTTTTAATCCCCCGAGCGCGATCGTCCGGTCATCAAACCCGAGTTTTGTTTTCAGCTGCTTTTTTACAAGGTCCTGGAAATAAGGGGCAATCCGGTTTGTATCCGGATCCGCTTTTTGCACGATTTTTATCGTTTCATTGGCGGCCGCTGTTGCTTGTTTTTTTGTAATATAGCCGTTTTTCACCATCGATTGCAAAACAGCAAGCTGCCGTTTTTTCGCTTTTTCCGGCGAAATAACAGGGGAGTAGACTCCTGGGCCGTTCGGAATCCCGGCAAGCATGGCGGCTTCGGCAAGCGTCAGCTGTTTGGCGCTTTTTCCGAAATAGTACCGGCTTGCGGCTTCAATCCCGTATTTTCCATGTCCGTAATTGATCGTATTTAAATAGCCTTCCAGAATCCGGTCTTTACTGTAGCTGGACTCGAGCCGGATCGTGTAGAACGCTTCCTTTAATTTTCTTTCCCATGTTTTATCGAGCGTTAAAAACAAGTTGCGGGCGTATTGCTGGGTAATGGTGCTTGCACCCTGCACCTTTCCCATTGCTTTCATATCGGCAGCGACCGCCCCGGCCATGCGCCGGTAATCAAAACCGTGGTGATGGTAAAAGTTGCGGTCTTCGATTGAAATGGTCGCGTCAATAGCGTTTTCGGAGATGCCGTCAAGCGGCACCCAGTATCTTTGCTGGCCGCTGTTCGACTCGCCGATTTGTTTGCCGTTTTGTGCATAATACAGCGTTGATTGCGGCACGGACAGCGGCGGCGGACCGAGAATTTTTGCATACAGATAGACAGCTGCCGTTAAGACGGACAGCAGGATGGCGAAAGTAATCAGGGCAAACAGCATCAGGCGCAGGCCCCATTTGGCTTTCCGGATCTTTGGTGTTGTCTGTGTCTCCATCATCCGCACCTCTTTTTCTCCTTATTTCCTTAGTATTTAGTAAGAGAGGAAATTTTAAACACCGGAACCGAAAAAAGGATTATGGGAAGGGTGGCCCGCTGTAAAAAGATTCTTGCTTTTTTTCGGAATTTCACTATACTTTTTCCATGTGTCCGAAATTGTGAAAAGAGGAGAAAAAGATGAGATTTGATGAAGCTTATTCAGGCCATGTTTTTATCGGGGCAAGCCCTGATTATGAAAAAAGCCGGGTGGTGCTTTACGGCATGCCGATGGACTGGACCGTCAGCTACCGCCCGGGTTCAAGATTCGGTCCGGGGCGCATCCGGGAAGTTTCTATCGGGCTTGAAGAATACAGCCCGTATCTTGACCGGGAACTTGCTGAAATCAGCTATTTTGATGCCGGCGATATGCCGCTGCCGTTCGGCAATCCGCAAAAAAGCCTCGATATGATTGAGGATTATGTCGGGACATTGCTTGACGACGGGAAATTTCCGTTCGGCCTTGGCGGCGAGCATTTGGTGACATGGCCGGTAATCCGCGCCGTTTACAAAAAATACCCGGATCTTGCTGCCATTCATTTTGACGCCCATACCGATTTGCGCACGGATTATGAAGGTGAGCCGCTTTCGCATGCTACGCCGATCCGGAAAACGGCGGAGTTGATCGGGCCCGCGAATGTGTATTCATTCGGTATCCGGTCCGGCTTAAAAGAGGAATTTGAATGGGCGGAAAGAAACGGCATGCATATCGCAAAGTTTGAAGTGCTTGAGCCGCTCAAAAAAGTGTTGCCGGCGCTTTCCGGCCGCCATGTGTATGTGACGGTCGATATTGATGTGCTCGATCCGGCTTTTGCGCCGGGGACAGGGACGGTTGATGCCGGCGGGATCACCTCAAAAGAACTGCTGGCATCGATTCATGCAATTGCCCGTTCCGGCGTGAATGTCATTGGTTGTGACCTTGTTGAAGTGGCACCTGTATATGATCATTCCGAGCAAACAGCCAATACGGCTAGCAAGCTCGTGCGCGAAATGATGCTCGGCTGGGTGAAGTAACGGAAAACCCGGCACCGGCTGCGGGGGCGGGTGCCGGGTTTTTAAAGTTAAGCTTGCGGGATAGCAGCTCCATTATATATGATAAAATGAGGAGAGTTACCATATTATTTTTCCGCCGGAAAGGTTATAATGGATGAAATAAAGGATGTGGGAAAATGGCGGGGGAAACCGTTTCTTGCCCTGTAAAAATACATATGACCACGGAGATTTTCCAGGAAGAAGCGGAAAAAATCGAACTGGTTTTGTTCGGCCATTATTACGAAAAAGGCGGTTCGGCCTATTTAAAGTACGAGGAAATGCAGGAAGCCGGCAAAATTCATACGGTTGTCAAAGTGGCAAGCGGAAGGGCGCTTGTAATGAGAAGCGGTGCGGTCTCCATGCGGCTTGATTTGCGTGAAGGCTCCAGGCGCCCGGGGACTTACGAAAACGGCTATGGCCAATTCCCGATTGAAGCGGCGGCAGATGAGATTGTGCACACGCGTACAGGCTCGCTTTCCGGGCAGCTTTCCCTCGGATATAGGCTTTATATGCATGGGGATTCGGTCGGTACATATAAAATGAAGATCCATTATGAGGAGGTACAAGCAGCAAAATGAACATTGCGGAACAAATGCAGGAAACGCTGAAAACGGAAATCAAAGAAGCGGTGATGAAAACCGGCTTGGTTGCGGAAGCGGATATTCCGGCTATTGTGCTGGAAAAGCCAAAAGAAAAAGCACACGGCGATTATGCCGCAAACATTGCCATGCAGCTTGCGCGCGCGGCAAAAAAAGCACCGCGCCAGATTGCGGAAGCGATTGTCGAACATATCGACAAATCGAAAACTTCGATTGAAAAAGTGGAAATTGCAGGCCCCGGCTTTATCAATTTTTATTTGGACAATACGTATTTGACCCGGCTGATCCCTTCTATTCTTCACGATGGCGCCGATTATGGCCGTTCAGATGCCGGCGGAGGTAAAAAAATCCAGGTCGAATTCGTATCGGCGAACCCGACCGGCGATCTCCACCTCGGACATGCGCGCGGTGCCGCTGTTGGGGATTCACTGTGCAATATTTTAGAAAAAGCAGGGTATGAGGTGACCCGTGAATACTATATCAACGATGCCGGCAACCAGATCCACAATTTGGCACTGTCAGTCGAAGCGCGCTACTTCCAGGCGCTCGGAATTGAAAAGGAAATGCCGGCAGATGGCTATTACGGGCAGGATATTATTGACCTTGGAAAGAAACTTGCCGATGAATACGGCCGGAAATTTGTGGACACGGATGAAAAAACGCGTTACGAATTTTTCCGCCAGTACGGCCTTGATTACGAGATGGCCAAACTGAAAAAAGACCTTGAAGATTTCCGCGTTCGTTTTGATGTCTGGTATTCGGAAACGTCTCTTTACAAGAGCGGGAAAATCGACGAAATGCTGAAGCTGATGCGCGAAAAAGGCCATATTTATGAAAAGGACGGGGCAACGTGGTTCCGCTCGACGGCTTTCGGCGACGACAAAGACCGCGTGCTCATCAAAAATGATGGGACTTACACGTACTTGACCCCGGATATAGCTTACCATAAAGACAAATTTGACCGCGGATTCGATACGTTGATCAATATTTGGGGCGCCGACCACCACGGCTATATTCCGCGGATGAAAGCGGCCATGGAAGCGCTCGGTTATAACAGCGATAATCTTGAAGTGGAGATCATCCAGCTCGTTCACTTGTATAAAAACGGCGAAAAAATGAAAATGAGCAAGCGGACGGGAAAAGCGGTCACGATGCGTGAACTCATTGACGAAGTCGGGCTCGATGCAACTCGGTATTTCTTTGCGATGAGAAGTTCGGATACGCATTTGGATTTTGACCTTGATCTTGCCGTTTCAGAGTCCAATGAAAACCCGGTTTACTATGCGCAATATGCCCATGCTCGTATTTGCAGCATTTTGCGCCAGGCGGAAGAAAAAGGGTTTGCGCCGGATACAGATGCCGATTTTTCCGTGATCCGGTCTGAAAAGGAAACGGATGTGCTGAAAAAACTTGGAGAATTCCCGCAGGTGATTGCGGAAGCGGCCGAAAAGCGGATCCCGCACCGCATTACCAATTATATTAACGAACTTGCGGCCAACTTCCACAGCTTTTACAATGCTGTGAAAGTGATTGAACCGGCGCATGCGGACGCCACCAAAGCGCGCCTTGCCCTCGTGAAGGCCGTGCAAATAACGCTGAAAAATGCGCTCCAGCTAATCGGCGTTTCCGCACCGGAAAAAATGTAAAGAAAAAAGCCGTCCCCATCCATTTATGGGTTTAGGGGCGGCTTTTTTTGATGCGCAATGGTTTATTGGGTTTAAGGAAAGCAAAATGGAATGCAAATAGCAAGATGACGTGCAGTTACGTGCCTGAGGTTCCGTGACAGCTTTTAAAAGGGCATGTGATACAGCCCTGCAAGATGTTATTCAAGGACGGCCAAAACGTTGGTTTAGCTGTTAACCACCTATTGTGCCTGGCAGTGCCCCAGTTTTCAGGGGGCAATTTTTTTTGATCGCGTCGACTGACCCAGAGCCGGTCTTTTATCACAAAAATCTTTCAATTGCCCTCACACCCCATTCAGCCAGCCTTGTTGCCAATCCGGGGCGGTTCAGGTCGTCTGCTGTAAGCGGGACAGCGTGGCGCATATCTTCTTTTACAATCGCACACATTTTTTGGATAAACGCATTGTCGTATACAAGACAGTTGACTTCAAAGTTTAAACGGACACTGCGCCGGTCAAAATTAGCCGTTCCGATATCGCAGACGGTCCGGTCAATGATCATAATTTTCGCGTGATAAAATCCGGGCTTGAACAAATAAATGTCTGCGCCATTTTCAAGCAGCTGCCGGAAATAGCGGCTTGCGGCCTCTTTGACAAGCGGATGGTCCGCCTTATCGGGGGTGAGCACTGTGACTTTTACGCCCCGTGCCAAAGCCTGCACCAGTTTTTTGTGGATGGCCGGAGTCGGGATAAAGTACGGGGAACCGATAAAAATCGATTCACGGGCTTCATCAATCAGGCTGCAAACCAGGTGCTCAAGCTCATCGCCCGCAGTCGGGATGATCCGGTGGCGGCATCCGCTTTTCTCCTCATGGGGAGAGAGATGTGTTTCAAATGGCATATTTTCTCCTGTAGCCGTTTCCCAGTTCCTGATAAATTCCTCCTGCAAGTCGCGGATACTTCCGCCGGTTAAGCGGAAATGGTAATCCCGCCAAGGAGACAGCGACTTGTTGCCATTGATATAATCCTTCCCCACATTGAAACCGCCAAGATAGCCTGTCTCCCCGTCAATGACGGTTATTTTCCGGTGGTTCCGCTGCTGGAGCGTGTAAAAGAAAAAAGGGAACTTCGGCCGGTTGCTGAAGGCAAACGAGGCGCCAGCGTTTTTCAGCTGGGCAATCATCTGTTTTGTGACCTTCCGGCTGCCCGCCCAATCGAGCAATACTTTTACTTCTTTCCCTTCGCGCGCTTTTTTTGCGAGCAGGCTGAAAAATTCACGGCTGATTTCATCATTTTTTACAATATAAAACAGGACGTATATGCTTTTTTTGGCATGCAGGATATCGGAAAAGTAGTGGGGAAACAGATTTTCTCCGCATGTAAAAACAGTAAAATCTCCGTGCCGTACGGGATATTGGCGCTGTTTGCGAGTTTTGCGGAAATGCCTTTTTCCAAGCGTGTAATCGGTGAAAAGCCAGATGATGAGTACTATGACGGCAGAAAGGAATAAGAGCAAAATCATATCTTTTTTCCCCGCTTCAATCGATTTTTTCCGTGGCCGAGTCCATGTCTTTATTCTTCCCCAAATGCGGCCGATTCTATTTACAAAAGCGGAAACAAGCACAAAGAAATTCAAAAAAATAAAGAAAAAAGATTGACTGAATGCTCATTCATTATATAATATAGGTAAGCAAGATTCGGAAAATTACCTGCTTTTTTGTGCGAGCATAAATGAATGAAGGGAGCGTCGGGAGAAAAATGCACATCTTATTATGGTTGAACTGGCTGTTGTTCCTGTCTGTAACCGCTTACGGAATCGGCCTTTTTGTGTATTTGGTAAGGACAAGGATCCAGTATATCAAATTGGGGAAAAAACAGGAATTCGACAACAATGTCAAGGCGCGGCTCAAAAAAATATGGGTATACGTTTTCGGACAGAAAAAACTGCTTAAGGATAAAAAGAGCGGCGCCATCCATGTGATGATGTTTTACGGGTTTATTCTCGTCCAGTTCGGCGCGATCGATTTCATATGGAAGGGGCTTGCGCCGGGTTCACACTTGCCGCTCGGGCCGCTTTACCCCGGATTTACTTTCTTTCAGGAAATCGTCACGCTCGTCATTTTATTTGCGGTCGGCTGGGCGTTTTACCGCCGCTACATTGAGAAGCTCGTCCGCTTAAAACGCGATTTTAAAGCGGGGCTTGTGCTCATCTTTATCGGCGGGCTAATGGTTTCTGTCCTGGTCGGGGGCGGCATGGAAATCATTTGGCACTTTGAGGAGCCGTCATGGACGGAACCGGTGGCAGCCGGGATTGCAGCGGCCTTTCATTGGATCGGGCCAACTGCAGCGGCCGTTGTGTTTTACGTGGCATGGTGGATCCATCTGTTGCTGCTGCTTACTTTTCTTGTCTATATTCCGCAGTCAAAGCATGCCCACTTGATTGCAGGGCCTGCGAATGTGTATCTAAACCGGCTCGGGGATACCGGGAAATTACGGCCGATCGATTTTGAAGACGAATCGCAGGAAAGTTTCGGCGTCGGCAAAATAGAGGACTTCACGCAGCTTCAGCTTGTCGATCTTTACGCCTGTGTGGAATGCGGCCGCTGCACGAATATGTGCCCGGCAACCGGAACAGGGAAAATGCTTTCACCGATGGACTTGATCATTAAATTAAGGGACCATTTGACCAACTACGGCGCGGCCGTTACGTCTAAAGCACCGTGGGTTCCGGCATTTGCTTTTGCCAACACGACAGGAAACCGGCTCGCCCGGGAAAGTGCAAGTCGCGGGGCGGAAGAGGCAGCTGCAGCACTCGATTATAATCCGAGCCTGATCGGCGATGTCATAACAGAAGAAGAGATCTGGGCATGCACGACTTGCCGGAATTGCGAAGACCAGTGCCCGGTTATGAACGAACATGTCGATAAGATCATCGA
This sequence comes from Weizmannia agrestimuris, assembly GCF_943193165.1. Lineage (NCBI taxonomy): Bacteria > Bacillati > Bacillota > Bacilli > Caryophanales > Bacillaceae > Heyndrickxia > Weizmannia agrestimuris. The sequence goes on along the minus strand of NZ_CALPDC010000035.1, from coordinate 10,813 downwards.
TTTGCGGCGCTATCTCGTTTTGACGGAAGGAAAAATGAAGCCGGATGCACAGCGGGCGATTCAAAATATCGAACGCCAGGGCAATCCTTGGGGGCTGAACCGGAAAGAGCGCGAAACGTGGCGTGAAGGGCGCGAAGATATCGAGGTCAAGACGGTCAAAGAAATGAAGAAAGCAGATGAGGAATTCGAATATTTATTCTGGGTCGGATCAATGGGGTCTTACGACAGCCGCAGCCAGAAAATCGCGCAGTCGTTTGCGAAACTGCTGAATGAAGCGGGCGTGAAATTCGCCATTCTCGGCAACAAGGAGAAAAACTCCGGAGACACGGCACGCAGGCTTGGCAATGAGTTTTTATTCCAGGAACTGGCCGGCCAGAACATCGCCGAGTTTACAAAGAACGGCGTGAAAAAAATCGTGACGATTGATCCGCATGCATACAATACATTTAAGAAAGAATATAAAGATTTTGGCTTTGAAGGGGAAGTGTACCATCATACCGAAGTACTTTACGAGCTGTTGAAAGAAGGGCGCTTAAAGCCGAAATACGAAGTCAATGAAACGGTTACCTTCCATGATTCCTGCTACCTCGGCAGGTACAATGATATTTATAACCAGCCGCGTGACATTTTGAAAATGATCCCGGGCGTAAAGCTTGTGGAAATGGAGCGGAACCGTGAAACAGCGATGTGCTGCGGGGCCGGCGGCGGATTAATGTGGACGGAAGAAGATACCGGGCACCGGATTAATGTGGCGCGGACCGAACAGGCGCTTGCTGTGAATCCGACAGTCATCAGCACGGAATGCCCGTACTGCCTGACAATGCTGTCTGACGGTACAAAAGCGAAAGAAGTGGAAGACACTGTAAAAACCCTGGATGTCGCCGAAATTCTGGAACGTTCGGTCTGCGGGGCGCCGGGGCAGACTGCTGCAGTTTCTTAAGCGGGTGATGCCGCCGCAAAACGGGATGCTCGGCAGGAAAAGCAGATCTTGGTAGATTTTAAACCGGCAAATCATCTGCGCAAAAACGGCGGGGAACGGGATATGTAAAAGTTTGGGTAGGTTCTCCGCCGCTTTTTTGCGGCAGATCACACAGAATGATAGTGGTTTGGAGATATAAGCGTTCATACGTTTTTTGGCGCTTTTAAATAAATCACGCAGTATAACAAGGCTTTACTGCTGTTTTTAGTAGCGAATGGCAAAAGGGCCATGAATAAACGATGATTGAGCGTTCGCTCGATTGGGAGGCACTTTTTACCCATCCTAAAAGCATCGGGAGGTTCGCTGCAAATTTGGAATTACATGGAAAAAGAATAAGTGAATGAACGGTGATCGCGCATTTACGCGATTCAGAGGCGTTCTTTACTCATACCAAAAACATGACAAGGCTCACTCTATGGCAAAGGGCCATGAATGATGATTGAGCGTTCGCTCGATTGGGAGGCGCTTTTCTCATCCATCCTAAAAGCATCGGGAGGTTCGCTGCAAATTTGGCAGGGATGGCAAAAGAGCAAGTCAAAGAAAGGGGATTGCGTATTTACGCGATTTAGAGGCATTCTTTACCCATACCAAAAACATGACAAGGCTCACTGCTGTTTGGCAACGAATGGCAAAGGAACGATGAATGAACGATGATTAGCGTTCGCGCAAATGGCCGGCGCTTATCATAAATCCATTGTAAAAGGGGAGAAGTTGGTTGAACACGGTGATCATCGATGGGGCGCGTACGCCATTTGGGAAATTCGGGGGAAAACTGGCTGCACTTCCGGCGTCCGCGTTAGGCGGGATTGCGATCCGGCATGCATTGGAAAAAGCAGGCGTTGAAAACGGGGAAGTAGATGAAGTGATTATGGGGAATGTCCTGCAGGGCGGCCAGGGGCAACTCCCATCCCGGCAGGCGGCAAGGCACGCTGGCATTCCGTGGGAAGTTAAAACGGAAACGGTGAACAAAGTGTGTGCTTCCGGCATGAGGAGCGTGACCATGGCGGACCAGATCATCCGCGCGGGAGACGGGGAAGTTATTGTAGCCGGCGGGATGGAGTCGATGTCAAACGCCCCTTACTTCCTGCCTAAGGCAAGATGGGGATTGAAAATGGGCGATGTCCAGCTGAAAGACATGATGACCCATGACGGACTCATCTGCGCATTTTCCGGCGTCCATATGGGCACATACGGAAACCGTACGGCAGAAGCGTTTGGGCTGACACGTGATTTTCAGGACCGCTGGGCATTAAGAAGCCACCAGAAAGCATTGGAAGCCATCCATTCCGGTAAGTTTGCCGAAGAAATTGTTCCAGTAGAAATCCCGCAAAGAAAAGGTCCTGCACTGCTTGTTGAACAGGATGAGCCGCCGCGCGCGGATACGACGCTTGAAAAACTGTCCCAGCTGCCGCCTGCTTTTGACAAAGACGGGACCATCACGGCCGGCAATGCACCAGGCGTGAATGACGGGGCAGCAGCACTCGTCTTAATGAGCGCTGAACGGGCTGCAAAAGCAGGATTGAAAACGCTTGCAAAGATTGTGGCTCATGCAGAAGTGGCGGTGGAAGCGCAGCATTTTCCGCAGACACCAGGGCTTGTGATCAACGAAATTTTGAAAAAAACAGGAAAAAAGCTCGATGACATTGATTTGTTTGAAATCAATGAAGCATTTGCCGCAGTGGCGCTTGCCAGCAGCAAAATCGCACAGCTCGATTTGGAAAAGGTGAATGTAAACGGCGGCGCGGTTGCGTTAGGCCATCCGATCGGCGCAAGCGGTACGCGCATTATTTTAACCCTTGCATACGAGCTGAAACGGCGCGGCGGCGGGACCGGAATTGCAGCCATCTGCTCCGGTGGCGGCCAGGGCGATGCCGTCATGATTGAAGTGCAATAAAACTTCAACGTGTATGACCACCCAAAAAAGGGGACCTGATCATGGATTTTCAGTTTACGGAAGAACAGCTTTTGTTAAGAAAAACCGTACGGGATTTTGCAGAAAAAGAAATTTTGCCGGCTACGGGCGACATGGAGCGCGGCATGTTCCCGCGTGAAATACTTGGAAAAATGGCAACCCTCGGTCTGATGGGCATCACCATTCCGGAAACATACGGCGGTGCGGGGCTGGATTTTACTGCATACGTTATAGCTGTTCATGAAATTTCCAAAGCCAGCGCGACCATTGGCGTCATCCTTTCCGTCCATTCATCCGTCGGGACCGCGCCGATTTTATATTTCGGAAGTGAAGCGCAAAAACAAAAATATTTGCCAAAGCTTGCAAGCGGGGAATACCTGGGGGCTTTTTGCCTGACGGAAGCCGAGGCGGGGTCGGATGCGAAGAATTTAAAAACAAAAGCGGTAAAACAGGGCGGGCATTATGTGCTCAATGGTTCAAAAATGTTCATTACAAACGGCGGCGAGGCGGATACGTATATTGTATTTGCCCGCACGGAAGACGGAAACATAACCGCTTTCATTGTTGAAAAGACCATGCCGGGTTTCCGGGTCGGCAAGGACGAGAAAAAAATGGGGCTTCACGGGTCAAAAACCGTCCAACTTCACTTTGAAAATCTGCAGGTTCCGGCTGAGAACCGGCTTGGGGAAGAAGGGGAAGGATTTAAGATCGCGATGGCGGTGCTGGATGCCGGCCGGATCGGGATTGCGGCCCAGGCCCTCGGAATTGCGGAAGGCGCATATGAACGGGCGCTTCAATACGCAAAAAAACGGCGCCAGTTCGGAAAACCAATCCATGCATTTGAGGGAACCGGTTTTAAACTTGCCGACATGGCAACAAACATTGAGGCCAGCAAACTACTTCTCTACCGGGCAGCCTTTTTGCGGAGCAACGGTCTCGACTGTAAAAAAGAAGCGGCGATGGCCAAACTGCTCGCTTCGCAAACAGCTGTTGATACAGCGATTGAAGCCGTGCAAATTTTCGGTGGATACGGGTACACGGAAGATTATCCGGTTGAGCGGTTCATGCGTGATGCGAAAATTACGCAAATTTATGAAGGAACAAGTGAAATTCAAAGAATCGTGATCAGCAATCAGTTATTACGGGAGAAAAGGCTATAAGTTGTCTTGGATTATACAATATTGGAGGCAGAAAAATGGACTTTCGTTTAAGTGAAGAACATGAAATGATCCGGAAAATGGTACGCGATTTTGCCGTGAAGGAAGTGGCACCGACAGCAGCGGAACGCGATGAGAACGAACGGTTTGACCGTGGCATCTTTGACCAGATGGCGGCGCTCGGCCTGACCGGGATTCCGTGGCCAGAGCAGTACGGCGGGATCGGGAGTGATTTTCTGGCATACTGCATTGCGGTGGAAGAGCTGTCGCGTGTGTGTGCCTCAACCGGCGTGACCCTTTCGGCACATACTTCCCTTGCCAGCTGGCCGCTGTTTAAATTCGGCACAGAAGAACAAAAACAAAAATACCTCGTTCCGCTTGCCCGCGGGGAAAAAATCGGTGCGTACGGCTTGACGGAGCCGGGGTCGGGTTCCGATGCAGGCGCGATGGTGACAACGGCCAGGCGTGAAGGCGACCACTATGTTTTAAACGGCTCCAAAATTTTTATTACAAACGGCGGCGTGGCGGATATTTACATTGTGTTTGCCCTCACCGATCCGAAAAGCAAACACCATGGTACAAGCGCGTTTATCATTGAAAAAGATTTTCCCGGGTTTTCAACCGGCAAAAAAGAAAAGAAAATGGGCATCCGGGCTTCCACCACAACGGAAATCATTTTTGACAATGTCATGGTCCCAGCAGAAAACCGGCTCGGGGAAGAAGGACAGGGCTTTAAAATCGCGATGATGACGCTGGACGGCGGGCGTAACGGCATTGCGGCCCAGGCAGTCGGCATTGCCCAAGGCGCACTGGATGCGGCTGTAGCTTATGCGAAAGAGCGGAAACAGTTCGGCAAACCGATCGCAGCGAACCAGGGCGTGTCTTTCAAACTTGCCGATATGGCCACTGCAGTCGAAGCGGCAAGGCTGTTAACGTACCAGGCGGCCTGGCTTGAATCAAACGGGCTGCCGTACGGAAAAGAATCCGCCATGTCCAAACTGTTTGCCGGCGATACGGCGATGAAAGTCACAACGGAAGCCGTACAGATTTTTGGCGGCTACGGCTATACAAAAGATTATCCGGTTGAGCGGTTCATGCGCGACGCCAAAATTACGCAAATTTACGAAGGGACGCAGGAAATCCAGCGGCTTGTTATTTCAAGAATGCTGACAAAGGACTGACGGAGAGGGGAGGCCGTTTGTGAGCCAAAAAAAGTTTGTGCCGGCATCGGTCAGGGATGAAAGGCTGATTGAAAAGCGCAGAAACCAAATGATCAATGCCGCCGTCGCGCTTTTTAAGGAAAAGGGGTTCCACCGGACGACAACAAGGGAAATTGCCAAGAAATCCGGCTTTAGCATCGGGACGCTTTATGAATATATCCGGGCAAAAGAGGATGTCCTTTATTTGGTGTGCGACCGGATTTATGATGAAGTGCGCGACAGGCTGATTCGCATTGATGCCGGTCAGGGGACGCTTGAAAGTTTGAAACTCGCGATTGCCCATTATTTCCGGATTGTTGACGAACTGCAAGATGAAGTGCTTGTCATGTACCAGGAAGCAAAGTCACTGACAAAAGAAGCACTGCCATATGTATTGAAAAAGGAAATGGAAATGGTCAGCATATTTGAAAAAATGATCAGAAAATGCGCGGAAAACGGCGAACTTGATCTGGATGAAAAAGAGATGGAGATGCTCGCCCACAATATTTTTGTTCAGGGTGAAATGTGGGCTTTCCGCCGCTGGGCATTTAAAAAGAAGTTTACAATTGAGGATTATATCCGTCTGCAAACCCATTTGCTGTTTTCCGGCCTTGAGACAAGGGATATGATGGCATAAATTTTTCCATCCCGGGGTTCATTTATGCGTTTTAACTTAATCCTGATGAAGACAAGGAGGATATGATGGCTGATACAGAAATTTACCGCCCGAAACATGCGGTCCGTTTTGTCACAGCGTCCAGTTTGTTTGACGGTCACGATGCTTCAATCAACATTATGCGGAGGATTTTGCAGGCAAGCGGTGCGGAAGTCATTCATCTCGGTCACAACCGCTCAGCACGCGAAATTGTCCAGGCGGCGATTCAGGAAGACGTCCAGGGCATTGCCGTTTCTTCTTACCAGGGAGGGCATCTCGAGTTTTTTAAGTATATGTATGATTTGCTCCAGGAAAATGGCGCCTCTGGAATCCGTATTTACGGCGGGGGTGGAGGCGTCATCATCCCGCGTGAGATGAAAGAACTGCATGACTACGGGATCGCGCGGATTTTTTCACCGGAGGACGGCAGAAAGCTCGGCCTTCAGGGGATGATCAATATCATGCTCCGGGAGTGCGACCACCCGACGGTGACGGAAGCGGATTTTGTAAAAGAGGTGGAGCGCTTAAACGAAGGGCGGATCGGTTCTGTTGCCAGGCTGATTTCTTATGCCGAGAACCATTTGAACCATCAGGAAGCGCTCGCTGCCCTTGAATCTGCCATTCCGGCCGTGAAGAAAGCGCCGGTCGTGGGCATAACCGGTACCGGGGGAGCGGGAAAGAGTTCCTTGACAGATGAACTGATCCGCCGTTTTTTGCACGACCATCCGGAAAGTAAAATTGCCGTTCTTTCGGTCGACCCGACGAAGCAAAAAACGGGGGGCGCATTGCTTGGCGACCGGATCCGGATGAACGCGATTTTCCATCCGAACGTTTTTTTGCGGAGCATGGCTACGAGGGCATCCCGTTCCGAACTTTCCCTTGCCATCCATGACGCCATCCGGATTGTAAAGGCTGCCGGCTTTGATTTGATTTTGATCGAAACAAGCGGGATCGGCCAGGGGGACGCCGAAATTACGAATGTTTCCGATGTTGCCATGTATGTGATGACGAGCGAATTCGGAGCGCCTTCCCAGCTTGAAAAAATTGATATGATCGATTACGCGGACCTCATTGCGATCAACAAATTCGAGCGGAAAGGTTCAGAGGATGCGAAAAAGCAGGTGCAAAAGCAGTACCAGCGGAGCCATCTGCTGTTTGACCAAAGCCTGGATGAGATGCCGGTATACGGTACGATTGCCAGCCAGTTTCATGATCCGGGGACAAACGCCTTATATGGTGCCCTGATGGAAAAAATCAATGAAAAGAGCGGTACGGCTTTTCGCTCGTCTTTTTCAAAAAAACAGGAAGCGGGCAACCGGCATACCATCATCCCGGCAAGCCGCAGCCATTACTTGCGGGAAATTGCAGAAACCGTCCGCCGGTACCATAAAAAGGCGGAAGCGCAGGCAATGCTCGCACGGAGAATGTTTCAACTGGAAGGCGCCATTACGGCTGCAAAGGAGTCCGGGGCAGCAGAGGATGTGATCGCATCGCTTGAAGCGCTTCGTGCGGAAGCGGAAAAAGGGCTGACAGAAGAATCGAAAACCCTTTTGAGAAGCTGGCCGGATGTAAAGCAAAAATACAGCGGGGAGACGGTCACTGTCAAAATCCGCAATAAAGAGATCACAACGAGGATCAGAACAACAAGCTTGTCCGGGCTCCCGATCCCGAAAGTGGCGCTGCCGGATTGGGAAGACAAGGGCGAGATTTTAAAATGGTTGTATAAAGAAAATGTGCCAGGGGCATTTCCTTTTACGGCCGGCGTTTTCCCGTTTAAGCGACAGGAAGAAGATCCGAAGCGGCAGTTTGCGGGGGAAGGGACACCGGAACGGACAAACCGACGCTTCCATTATTTATCAAAAGATGATCCGGCAAAACGGCTGAGCACGGCTTTTGACTCGGTAACGCTGTACGGCGAAGATCCGGACGAACGCCCGGATATTTACGGAAAAGTCGGCGAGTCAGGGGTAAGTGTGTGCACGCTCGATGATATGAAAAAACTGTATGCAGGGTTCGACCTTTGTGCGCCTTCGACTTCTGTTTCCATGACGATTAACGGCCCGGCGCCGGTCATTCTGGCAATGTTCATGAATACGGCGATTGACCAGCAGGTGAAAAAGAAAGAAGCGGAGCTCGGGCGCGTTTTAACCGTCGAGGAATTTACGGAGGTGCGCGAAAAAACGTTGCAGACGGTCAGGGGCACCGTGCAGGCGGATATTTTAAAAGAAGACCAGGGCCAGAATACATGCATTTTCTCAACTGAATTTGCACTCCGGATGATGGGTGATATCCAACAGTATTTTATTGACCATAAAGTGCGCAATTATTATTCGGTCTCGATTTCCGGATACCATATCGCAGAAGCAGGTGCCAATCCAATTTCACAGCTTGCGTTCACACTTGCAAACGGTTTCACCTATGTGGAGTATTATTTAGGAAGGGGCATGAAGGTGGATGACTTTGCCCCGAACCTCTCATTCTTTTTCTCGAACGGGCTTGATCCGGAATATACGGTGATCGGGCGGGTTGCAAGAAGAATCTGGGCGGTTGTGATGCGCGATTTATACGGGGCAAATGAGCGGAGCCAGAAGCTGAAGTACCATGTTCAGACATCCGGCCGGTCGCTGCATGCACAGGAGATTGATTTTAATGATATCCGCACGACGCTGCAGGCGCTGATGGCCCTTCAGGATCATTGCAATTCGCTCCATACCAATGCTTATGATGAAGCGATTACGACACCGACTGAGGAATCGGTGCGCCGTGCGATGGCGATCCAGCTGATTATTACAAAAGAGCATGGATTGTCGAAAAATGAAAATCCGCTGCAAGGTTCTTTTATCATTGAAGAACTGACAGACCTTGTCGAAGCCGCCGTTTTGGAGGAATTTGAACGTATCAATGACCGCGGCGGGGTGCTCGGCGCAATGGAAACCCAGTATCAGAGGGGAAAAATTCAGGAAGAGTCGATGGAATATGAGGTCAGAAAGCATTCCGGCGCCCTCCCGATTATCGGCGTCAACACCTTCCTGAATCCAAACCCGAAAAACGAGGACGAACTGAACAATATGCAGCTTGCACGCGCAACAAAGGAAGAAAAAGATTTGCAGATCAAAAATTTGCGTGATTTCCAGGCCCGCCACAAAGCAGAAGCGGAAGCCGCACTGGAAAAATTAAAGCAAACCGCGGTTTCAGGAGGCAATATTTTCGCCGAGCTTATGGAAACCGTCAAAGTCGCAAGTCTCGGCCAAATCACCAACACCCTCTACCAAATTGGCGGGCAATACAGAAGGAATATGTGAACAGAAAGTCCCGCCGCCTTGCCCGTATCCGACAGGCAAATGTTCTGGCCGGAATAAGCTAAGGGCTTTATTACGGGCAGGTTATGCTATCCGAGGAGCCGGCTGCAAGAAGTATTGTTCTTAAAAAACTGGCAAAAATTTCGATTATACACGCGTTCTATTCATATTGCGAATGAATTAGAAAAAAGAAAGAGAAGCGAAAAGCTATTGCATCATATCACGATAGCTTTTCGCTTCTTTATTTATGTCCAAGGCGTGTTACTCATCCCTTCTAAGGAAAGAAGCAATTGATTGACGTTGTAAGGAACGATTTATTATATAGCCCCCGATAATGAGAAAACTGATTTCAATTAAAATAGACAACAGAAAATATTTAAAATAGAAAACAAGGGGATACTGACGCGGTAACATTATCAATCCAATACAACAAATTAACATACTTAAAATCATAGAGACAAAAACATAAATGAATATTTCGCTAAAAACGAGTTGCATGATGTTTCTTTTACTCATCCCAAGAGATAAGTAAATGCCCCACTGTCTCTTCTGAGTTTGATATTTGCTAAAGATCATGATCGTGACGGAAATCGCAGTGAGGATAAGAGAGACAAAAAACAAAAGCATGCCAAGCACCTTGAGATAATTATAAATTTTATTATCGTCTTTTATTAATTGAGAAGTATTCTGCACTAAGCTGCCAGGAAATGTTGACGATAAGGATTTTACTTGTTTATCAAGATTCATTTTTTCTTTATGAGAGATATCTTTTTTCGTGTAAATCTCAAGTTCATTAAACCCATGGAACAAACCGGATTTTACTGCGGTTTGAGTGTCCATCAAAATAATAAAGTCATCTTTTTTTATTTCTACAGAAGGGCTGACTCTATATTTAAATGGTTTATGAATAACATCTAGAATTTTTAACTTTTTTTGACTGGTTTTCATTCCGGTTGGCGTTTTATACAATCTGACTAAAGTCAATGTATTTCCAACTAAGATTTTATCCTCGTTTGTGTTTTTCTTGTTAACTGGATTATAAATGAATGCTTTGCCATCAAGATCTTTATATTTCTTTGGAGCCTCAATATTTTTCCAGTCGTCTTTATTGAGAAGAACGTATTTTACATCCGGAATAATAATTTTATTATTATAAGTTTTATAAGCAGAGTTTTCATTAAAGATCCAATTGTTAATGGAAGGTGTAATCATTTTCCGATCAATTAGCGTTTCGACATCTTCCATGAATGGAGTTTTATCTATGTATAAAACCCCGGGTGTTTTTTCCAGTTTTTTTACTTCAGCTTCTGTAAAGGTTAATCCCTGGTGACTTAATACTTTTAAATTTTGTTGTGTTTTAAAGCTAAAAGCTTCTTGGGAGTTTAAATAATCCCAGATTACGAAAGTAAAATAGTAATTTAAAATAAAAAAGTGCCCCATCCTTTGGTATAATTGATTTTGAGAAAAAAACAATAACCAAGAAAGGGGGCACCTTTAAGGTGAATTATATCATTCCTGTCTCAAGAATTAAATACGAATTCAATTTAAAGAATAGTACAAAATTTAGTGGCATCCTCCCATTTCTGCAATTTCTGGAACGGATGAAAATCCA
>NZ_CALPDC010000034.1:0-33399 GCF_943193165.1 Weizmannia agrestimuris | reverse complement strand
ATTTTAGCAGATAAAATCTACCGAAACCGTGACAACCTAGCATACTGTAAATCTCTTGGCATTCGTCTGAGTGGGCCAAGGTTGGGACGCCCATCCAAAACGGAAGACAAAACCTTAGAACGCGTGGCAAGGCAGGATGCCTCCGAACGTAATGCCGTTGAAAGCAAATTTGGCGAAGGCAAGCGCAAGTATGGGCTAGGCCTTATTCGAGCACGCCTTCAGGAGACCAGTGAAACAGTAGTAGCCCTTCAATTCCTTATAATGAATCTGGAGCGGAAGCTCAGGGTTCTTTTTTTGAAATTTTTGTACAACACTATTTTATATTTTAATAACCGTAATTTGGCTTGTATCTGACAGAATCTGATTCGTTCAGCAAGCCCTTTTTAGGACTCCAATTTTTCAAACCGGCCGGATTAAACTTCACCATAGTTCCCCAAAACCGAATGAGCAGACCCAAATTGCGCGGTCCATTGTGCTTTAAAATCTTTTATATCATTTACGGTTGCCGGGTATGATACCAGTTTATTAATAAAATCAGGAGATAAAGTCAGCGCTTCAGCTCCAGCAAGGCAGACATCCATTGCTTGCTGGATATTTTTAAAGCTGGCTGCCAATATTTCCGTTTTCAAATGATAGATAGAAAACAGCTTTGCAATTTCAGAAACGACTTTGACCCCATTTCCGTTTAGATTATCCATTCGGTTTACGTAAGGGGCAACATATTTTGCCCCCGCTTTAGCGGCCATTAATGCCTGAAAGGGTGCGTATATAGCCGTTCCGAGCACAGGGATTTTTTCTTGCGCAAGCATTTTCATCGCTTTGATTGCTTCTTCTGTAACCGGAATTTTCACAATGGTCTTGCCAGGCAGTTTACTGATGATGAACTGGGCTTCCTCTGCCATTTCATCAGCCGTTTCACCAAGCGTCTGGACAAAGAGTTCCCTATCTTCACCGATGATTTCTCTGATTTCCTTTAAAACTGCCAGATAAGGGCGCTTTTCCTTGACGAGAATGGACGGGTTCGTTGTAACGCCTGCAATGGGAAAATATTCAACCAGATGCGCAATTTGTTTGACATCTGCAGAATCAACGTATAGTCTCAACCATTTTCCCTCCCTTAATCATTTTTCCAACCTGTTTAAGCACTGACAATCTTGATTTCTGTTCCGCTATCCATCAGGGGGACCTCTTTATCTTCCAAATACAAGGTACCTGGCAATTCAGGCGTTGAAGCGCCATCAAAACGCAGTGTAATATGGCCTAATGCTGCTAGATTGCGTTGAACAAGATCTCCAACCGATGTGATTTTAAAAACTTTATTTCCTATATATAATGCTTGACCAGGTTGTATCTCTCCGGCCGGTTCCACTACATCAATCAAATAACAATAATCTTTCAGTTCTTGTGGCGCCTTTTCCCCGAATAAAATAATCATTTTCTCATTTAAAAAGTTTTCCGCCATTGGCCCTTTTGTTTTAATTGTATTTTCATAGATGGTTTTCATATAATACGGACAACGGTCTTACACCGCGTCTTTCAACCTCCTTTAAGTTTCTTTTTCTGTCTTGGTAATTTTCCAATTCTCTGCTAGTTGTGGCGCTGAAGCAGCAGGATGGATCTGTACCCTATTATGCTATGATATTCTATATTACTGATATAGCCCAAAACTTGCCAGCCATGCAACAAACACCCTTGGAACCCCGATCAGGAATCTTGAGTACAAAACCGAAGGCACCCCGACCTCCACTGTTTCAGCTTCCGCTTCCGCCAAGCCTAAACCAACCGGAATAAAATCGCAGGCATTTTGCGTGTTAATCGCAAATAATGCCGGCAGTGCCAGGTGAGGAGGAATATTGCCTTTGCCAATTTCCACCCCAATTAAAGTACCAATGATTTGCGCAATAACGGCTCCAGGCCCAAGCAATGGGGATAGGAATGGCAATGAACAAATAAAACCAATCAAAAGCAAACCCCAAATATTTCCTGCAAGCGGTGACATTACTTTTGCAAACAAATTACCAACGCCCGATCCTTCAATAATTCCAATCAATAGCGAGACAAATGCCATAAATGGGATAATTGTATTGATCATCGTTTGGACTGCATCACGGCCTGCCTGATAGAAGGTGTTGATCACCTTCCCGGCACCGAGGCCGATTTTTGTCATAATCCCTTGTTCTTTTTGTGCTGCCAGCGTTTGTGATATCTTTTTATCGGTACTATACTTAAATTTTCTTTCGGGTTCGGCCTCGGATGCTTTTTCTGCTGCAGCCGCCACATCTGCATGCTCGTCCACCTCGACGGGATGAATCTGGTCGACACCGACAGCTGATACATAAATATCTTCTGTAATATATTTTGCTAATGGGCCGCTTTTTCCAGTTGGCATAATATTAACGGTCGGAATCCGTTTTTGCGGGTAAATGCCGCATCGCAATGTACCACCGCAATCAATAATCGCCAGGGCGATCTCCTCTTCAGGGACGGATGTTTTAAATCCGTTTACAGCTTCAGCGCCGGTCAATTCAACAATTTTATCGACAATATCCGGTTTTGCCCCGCCACCTGTGATATAAAGGATCTTATTTCTTTTTTCAGTCGGTGTGATCGTTAACGGGCCGCCAAAACCGCCGCTTCCTCTCACTATTTTTACAGAACGATATTTAGCCATGGAGCATCCTCCTTTATCCTCAGTCTAAATTTATTTCAGATTTCAGTTTGATTTTTTGCTGCCGTTCTACAACTTTTGTCGTAAAGTCTGTGATCCACCCTGCGAAAAAGTTCATAACCAATCCGACGAGGAAATACCGGACTGCCAGATCGGCTGTATTAAGGCCAAGTTTCTGAATCCCTTGTGCAATCCCCATCCATATAAACAATTCACCTGGATTAATATGCGGGAACAAGCCATTGCTCGTATGGCAGAAATAGGCGCCCGAAGCATAGTAGCTCGGTTTGTATTTTTCCGGTAAGAACCGTCCCATTGACAAGGCCATCGGATTGCCCAACATAAAGGATGCCAAAAATGGAAGGACTAAATATCTTAACAGCGGGTTTTTGCTTGATGCCTTTGCCAAACGATTAATGCGGTGTTCCCCAATTAATCGGATTAATGTATTCATGGCAACGAGTAAAAGCAAAACGACCGGAACAATATTATTCATCCACGAAACAAAAGTTTTTGCACCTGTTTGGAACAAGGACATAAATCCTTGTGCCAAATGAACAAGAATATCCATTACCTTTCACCTCTTCATATTATTTTTTTAAGGTGGCTAAACGGTCCGCCTGATGCATCATGCGTTTCAACAGGCTCGGTTTATCCGGAATTTGGCCGCCGCTCATGATGATGTTGTAATTATTGACGGCGTCTAAAATAGCAAGCCGCAATAATTTGTTGCATTTCGCCATATCTGCTTCACTTATCGTTTTGATGTTTTTTCCTTCGAATCCCTGTAAGTCCCGTACCCTCGCCATTACGGTGACACCTTGGATTTTTTTCGCTTTTAAAATAGTGCCGTTATGGGACAATGCAAAAAGTACAATCGTTCCGGAGCGGATTTTACCAGGCCGTTTGCCGATAGCTACCTTTCCGAGTTTTCGCAGTTGTGTATACGCTTTCGAAAATTGCCTAATTTGGAAGTAGCCCAAGACAAACTGAAATAAAAAGGCACTTGCTATAAAAACCATGATAAAAATGATTTGCATTTCATCACTCCCCTTTTTGAAAATCCCTATTTCCCGGTCTGATTGAGAGATGCGATAAATTCTTCATAGTTCTTTGATCGGGATAGCCTGTCAATGAGCGTTTTATCCTTTGCCATCTGGATAATTTCATCATAAATTCTAACTAATAGACTAGGGTCGCTATGTGCTTGTTCCGGTAATCCAAGGAGAAAAACCAGTTTAATAACTTTGCCATCCTCTTTAATTGGATCTGGAAACACCCCGGCAGAAAGGACAATTTCGGAAGACTGGTAATGGATCGTATGTGGCAGGGCAATAGACTGGTCAAACACCATAGACCCTTTTTCACTTCTTTTCCTCAAACGCTCCATAAAACCCCGGTCCAGATGTCCCTTTGCAATCAGCTCATTTACCATGAAGTTTACATTTTTCCGGTAACTCTTCGTGCTGTCTAAAATGAAAAACTTATCACGATCTATCAGTGCTTTTATAATAAATGAGTCATTTCCGCCGTTTCTGATGTTGAACTTGTGCAAGAAGGTGACTTTTTCAATTTCCTGTTCAATTCTGTCTTCATCAAAAATCTCATTGATCCGGATCAAAGGCGGCTCTGTTTCAAAGTCAAGGTCCACTGTCGTAAAAACAATATCGTAATCTGTAAAGGTTTCTTTATCCACTTCATGTTCTGAAAACAGATCAATTTTTGTGCCCTGTTTTAGGATGCGCCGCAATTGCATGGCAACCAGTTCCGAAGTTCCTCTTCCTGTTCCGCATACAACGGCGACCCGCTGCAGGCGCTTTGTTTTCAATTCGTTTTTTGAATTTAGTACTTCAAAATAGATGGCAATATAGCCAAGTTCATTGGCAGGAACTTTCAGATGATATTCCTTTTCAATTACCTGACCTGCAATCTCAGCCATCTTATAGGCGACCGGATACTTCTCTTTCACATCAGACAGTAATGGATTTTCAAGGTGTAAATCAAACATCAAGCGATTTAACATCAGCGTTAAATGATACTCAAGATCCGTAAAGAAAGCTTGGTTTTCGCTAATGATGTTTTTATGAAACCCGATTTCCTCAACAATTAAATGTACCAGCTTTATCATATCTTCAGAGATGGAAATATCCATCATGATCTTACTGCTTATCGGAGTCCTTCTGCCGGCAATCGGGATGGTGATAAATAAAACTTCAAATGTAGGAATCTTAATAGATAAACCATCCTCAAGAATAGAAGCAATTTCTAATGCCAGCTGATATTCTTTTGTTTCCAAAAGTTTCATGTACTTTTCTTTCATCACCGTCAATGATCGGCCCTTTGTAAGCCGGTCTAGCATCACAATAATAAATTGCAATAACTTTTTTCTTGTACTTAATTCAAGTGCCTGCTTTTTGACTATTCCATTAATTTTTCTCTCCAGTTCTCCTTCTAAATGATCATGGCTATATAAGTAGTCATATAAATTGTCCAATATGAAAAAACGTAAATCTAATTCAGCGCCACTTAAATAAATGCCCTTATTCGGCTTTCCCCGAATAACCAGATTATAGGAACTTAGTGACATTTTGGCTTTTTTCATTTCAGATACAAGCGTTGTTCTTCCTATATTCATTTCAAAAGCCAGTTCATCCAGCGTGATGGCGCGATCGTGGTTCATTAACCTGCTAATAATAAAAGCCAATCGCGACTGCGGGGAATCTTCCGACGCTTTTTCGGTTTTTGAACATTCCCACAAACGCCGAAATGCTTCTTCATTCTCGATCACTAAGCGGTAGCCCTTACTTTTATCTTTAATAAGTTCCGCAATACCTTTCATTTCAAGTTTTAACTGTTTAATATCTTTACGAATGGTTCTTGTGCTCACTCCCAATCGTTGTGCGAATTCATCCAAAGTGCAATAATCTTTATGAAGCAGAATTTCAATCAGCGATAACAGCCGGGAATCCAAGACTCGACAAGATAACGGTAAAACCCCCTTTTTTAAAGTATGCAGATATATCCTCTGGGCTTTATGGTACAGCACTCACAAGGTTGGGGCTTTTATTTGCCTGTCTGTTAGTTATCCGCGTGATTTCCCGCCAGAAATGTTATAGGTCGTCCCCGTAATATAGCTGGCACGGTCCGAAGCAAGGAAACATACAAGATCGGCAACCTCACATAGTTTTCCTTCCCGCCCGATCGGAATCGATTTACTGTAGTCTGTTGCCAATCCTTCAACCGTCACGCCTCTTGTATAAGCTAATGCTTCGTTATAGGCATCCGTTCGCAATCCGGTTTTTTCCATAATTGCCGGGGCTACACCCACTACGCGAATATGAAACTTTCCAAGCTCCTTTCCCCATGACCGAGTGAAAGCAATCAACGCGCCTTTTGTTGCTGCATAACAACTTTGGCCTGCAGATCCTTCCTGGCCGGCTTCAGATGCCATATTGACAACAACACCTTTTCCTTGTTTTAACATTTCTTTTACAACAGCTTGCGCACACAGGAACGGTCCCTTTTGGTTTACATTCACCATGAGATCAAAGGCTTTTTCGTCCAGTTCGTACTCCGGCCGTTCTCCGGCTGTATCAACCAACAGCCTTGGCAGATTGATACCGGCATTATTGACAAGAACATCGATAGCGCCAAAACGTTCTACCGTCTTTCTCACCATTTCGTCAACGCTTTCTTTTTTGGTTACATCACATTTCACATAGTAAAAACCGTCTGCTTGCTCACCATCTTCAACTGCCAAATCTGAAACAACTACTTTTGCCCCGTTTTCCAGTAACGCTTTTGCGATACTTTGTCCAATACCTGATGCACCGCCCGTAACAATGGCAACTTTTCCTTCTAAATCTAGCCATGAACTTTTCATCGATCTCACCTCAAATTGTGATTTATTCTTTATTACGATCTCAATTATAAGAAAATCACTTCCTGTAATTAATGCGGCTTTTTTCACACGAATGTGAAAAATCCGGTACGATTCCGGCAAATTCCTTTATCTTTTCACTAAGCAAGCCGGAATACAGCTTAGACGATATGAAACATAACCGGACGTTTTGCAAGCAATGGGCACTGCGTGACAACAGAGTAAATGGGGGATTGGAAGAAGATTTTAATTAGGGGTTGCTGAATAAGCAAAAATTTCTAGATTCAGCAAAGGTGATAATAGCTTTTGCCGAAATGTAATGCAAAGATTTTATAACAAATGCGTGATTCAACGTATAGAGAAGGTAGAATCACGCATTTTCGCAGATACATTCTTCTATATATTGAGGTGAAGCTTGTTGACAAGTGGATTCGTTCAGCAATTCCTGATTATATTCAGCGTTTTTCACTTCCTAAAAAATTTTTGATACAACTGTGAATGGGGGCCAATCGAGGGGGGCAGCAGGACTTTGTGAACCGGAAGGGAATCCCTTATTTATTTTTTTAAGTTGCAGGTCGGCCTTTGTTTCGTTAGCCTGTACAAAACTCAATGCGGTCATGGTCGGATCAGATCCCTGAGGTTTGATAGCATAAAAATCTCGTCTTTTTTGATATGTAAGTGAGAAATCAAAAACCCCTGGAGCCAAATGGCACCAAGGGTTTTTGCAGATGGGCATCCTAAATTTCAGCTTCAAAAAACGATCGGGCATCCACATTCAAGTGGTGCTGTCACTTCACGGAATGCATTCAGTTGCAGAAGTTCATGCTATGGTGAATCAATAAGGCTAACGGCTAGACACACCGCCAAGAATACCCATCTTCCGGCTCAATCCAGAAACACCATTTCCTAGTAATGTATACGGGAAACGATTATACAGAGTAAGCTGTTTTTAAACAAGCACATGTACTGATTCAACATTTTCGCCATTTTTTACGAAAAAACCGTTCGCCAAACATCCGGTAACTGAAATACTTACCTTTGATTGCGGCCTTGCCATAGGGCTCACTTTTTCAATTCTTGCTTCATAAACGAAATGTTCTTCAATCATCTCATACATAAAGCCACTATAGAAAGCCGGAAAATATCCTAATTTATATTCCCCTTTTTCTGACAAAACGATTACAGCTTTTTCATCTTCCTTGTTTGAAGGCTCCAATTGAAAACGCACAGCCGCGCCTTCTTTCAACTGATTAATTACTTTTTCTCCGTCATAGTAGCGCCACCCCGCGATATAAAAGTCAAAATTAAACCGGTCTTCAAAAACACTAATCGGGGCAACAAATTCATACGGATCAGTAGCCAGCCGTCCACCAGTAGCCCGCAATAAATCCATTTCTGTATAATCCGGAGGCAGCCCATAATTTTTTAAAATCTTATCAAAATCCGGTCTCCTTTTATCCGGTAACCGCCGTTCAAATGGTCCAAATAAGCGATCAGAAACGTATGTCTTATTTAGATTACGAAATGACAGATGCGGTTTATATCCATTTTCCAAAGCCTCTTTTAAGGTTCTGCGCTTCCCGCTCAACTCATATGAAAAAATGTATTTTCCAACTTCAAGAAATAAGTTACCAATATGATAACGCTGCCTTGTCTCCTGATTTTTCCAGATCAGCCATAAGACACATGGATTTTTTTGCATTCAAGCACCTCCTTTGTACCAGATCAAGAGCCATTCTTTACGATAGAGGAGTAATGGCGTTATGCCGCTATTTTTTCTTAAAAGGACAACTTGAACAAATCACCAGGCCAGTTTCTTGCTCCCCAGTTTTCTATGGAAATCCTTGTCTTTTGGCGTACTTGGGTCGATCCCTTTTAACTGCGGGACATACGCACAGATCAGTTGAACCGGGATGATGTATTCATAAGTTTTATAAAATGGGGGATTCACTTTATTGCTGAAGGGAGTGGAACCCTGTTGCCCATTCCCTCAAAAACATACTTTACATTCGACACAAACCTTCAAATTTCCTCCTTCATTTTTCAGGCCATCTCCGGATACAAAATCCCCCCTTCGAAGAGGTGTCCAGCGTTGCTCAAAGGTTTTTTCCTTAAATGAAAAAAACATTAGAATTTTATGTGAAACCCGCAAAAATGATATAGAATATTCCCCCATCATGTAGTAGTATTTTACTGTTACAACAACATTTTTAAAGGGGGGAATACGTTGGAAAAGAAATTTTTTAGCAGATTGTCAATATTGATGTTGTCTTTGTTACTGGTTGCCGGTTCGATCAGTTATTTTCCTAAATCTGCCAAGGCTTATACATCCGGCACATCGCTCGATAACCGCGTAATTTTTCAAAGCTTTAGCCTGTACATGCCATATGAAAGCAATATGTACAAAATTCTTTCAGCGAAAGGCAGCGAATTGAAAGATTGGGGCATTACGGATATATGGCTCCCTCCGGCTTACCGTTCTTTCAACATGGCGCGTTACATGGAAGGCTACGCCATTGCCGACCGTTATGACCTCGGTGAATTTAACCAGGGGCCGAATAACACCCGGCCGACCAAATACGGGACAAGCGATGAATTGAAAAGTATGGTTTCCGCGCTTCACGCAAGTGGTTTAAAAGTGCAAGAAGATCTTGTACCCAACCAGGTTCTCGGATTGGGCAAAAGGGAAGCGGTTTACGTCACACGCGTAGATCAAAACGGAAATTTGTTTAAAAATCCTTATACAACAGGACTTACAACGCAAATCAGGGCCGACCTGTACCTCGCTTATACAAAAGGTGGCGGCGAAGGACAGGCGAAATATGGCTACATTAAAGAATGGAATAAAAAGTATTTTAACGGCACCTCCGTACAAGGACAGGGTATGGATCGGGTGATGAAAGACAGCGAGGGCATTCCGTATCGATATTTTGGGCCAAACAACCCGAAAAACCATTTGCCAAGTTGGCTCAATGAAGCTGCAGCGGCAAATAAAATCAATACAGTTGATACTTATTTTTCAGTAGACGGCTGGTATGCTGCTAAAGACGCTTCGACTTCGGATAATTATTGGAAACCGATGTTAATGAACTATGACCCCGGCTATTTAAAGTACATGAAAAGCCATGGCTATTCAACTGTTGACGATATACTGAATGGCGACAACGGGGAAATCGCAAGTTTAACAGATGCCTATATTGCATCACAACCCGGTTACGGCTTTGGATCGGAAGAAAGATCGTTCAAAAATGATAATTCCGGATCAGATGACCAGGATCAGTTTCTATTTGTGAAAAAGAATGGGACAACCCTTCACAACCTTAACAACACAATTAGCGGGAAGAAACAGTTTCTGTTAGGAATGGACATAGACAACGGGAATCCAACTGTCCAAAAAGAACAGATCCACTGGATGAACTGGCTGCTCGATACGTATCAGTTTGACGGCTTCAGAATTGATGCTGCAAGCCATTATGATCAACAAGTGTTGCTGGATGAAGCCGACGTAATGAAACAGCATTTTGGCAATAATTTAAACGACCATTTAAGCTATATTGAGACTTATGAAAGTGCCGGGACAAATTTTGAAAACGCAAACGGGAATCCGCAGTTAATGATGGATTATGCCCTGTTCTATTCTTTGCAAAATGCTTTGGGCAAAAATTCGCCATCAAACAACCTTTCCACCATTGCTACAAACGCTGTTGTCAACAGGGCAGGTGCAGGCACGGCGAACGCAACGCCAAACTGGTCATTTGTTAATAATCATGACCAGGAAAAGAATCGAGTGAACAGTATCATGCTGGACCAGTATGGCATTAAGCCGGGGACGCATTATGGCACATCCACACCGAAGGCTTTCCAGGATCTGTATGATAAAAAGACAGAGGCAAAAGCTTTGGACATCTATGAAAAAGACATGGAAAGCACGGTAAAAAAATATGCGCCATCCAATGTGCCAAGCCAGTACGCATATGTTTTGACGAATAAAGATACCGTCCCGACTGTCTTTTACGGCGACTTATACAAAACGAATGCTTCTTACATGAGTGAACGTACGCCGTATTATGATACAATTGTGAAATTGCTGAAAGTGCGTAAAAACTATGCCTACGGGAACCAGCAAGTAACCAACTATAAGTCGAACACTTCCGGCACGGCGGGAAAAGATTTGATCTCAAGCGTCCGCTATGGAAATGACCGGAATACCGGCGTGGCAACCGTAATCGGAAATAACCCGAAAACCGATACGACTATTAAAGTGAATATGGGATCCCGGCATGCCAACCAGACATTTGAGGATGCAACCGGATTTCATAACGAAAAGCTGGTCACAGATAGCAAAGGCATTTTAACCGTTCATGTAAAAGGGACGCAAAATGCCCGGGTAAAAGGGTACCTTGGCGTCTGGATCCCAGCAAAAAAAGCGGCAACGCCAAAACAAGGCCCTGCACTTAAATACGGTAAGTATGTAACGGTAACAAACAAGCATTATGCCGTATATCAAGACTTCAACTGGAAGAAGAAGAATGTCAATGCAGTGAATAAAACGTATCTTGCCAAGGTCCAATACCATCACAGCAACGGATCAACTTACCTGTCCCTTTATGATGGCAAAGGAAAATGGGCCGGTTATATCAACGCCAAGGCAGCGAAAACCGGAAGTGGCAAGCAAGGGGCTGCCATACAATACGGCAAATCCGTCAAAGTAACCAGCAAGAACTACGCCGTATATCAAAACTTTAACTGGAAGAAGAAAAATATCCGAGCCATAAACAAAACATACTTGGCGAAATACATTTATTATCATATAAATGGGTTAAGCTACCTGTCCCTTTATGACAACAAAGGCAAATGGATAGGCTACATCAATGCCAAAGCGGTTAAGAGCAAATAAATTTCTTTAAACAAAAAGCGTTCCCAACAACCGGCAACGGGGTGGGTACGCTTTTTTGTTCACCGCAAACATCTTATAGTTGAGTTTGAAGAGATACTTTAAACCAGAAAGAAGGGCACCTTAAAGATTGGGTTCATTTAAAATTCGGGGGTTTCTTTGATCGCATCAAGTACTTCCTGCTCTTTCATCGCTAACTCCTCCAATTCCTGCAAAATATCCGTGTCTATCGTCTTTTTTCGGTAATCTGCAGCAGAAAGCATCATCAGCCATGGATATGAGGCTGGTGGTTTCGCTTTCATCCCTCGTCTATATTTTTTCC
Organism: Weizmannia agrestimuris; assembly: GCF_943193165.1. Classification (NCBI taxonomy): domain Bacteria; kingdom Bacillati; phylum Bacillota; class Bacilli; order Caryophanales; family Bacillaceae; genus Heyndrickxia; species Weizmannia agrestimuris. The sequence goes on along the minus strand of NZ_CALPDC010000034.1, from coordinate 21,635 downwards.
ACTTTATCATGAACTTTGTCAAATCAAATGTGTGTAATTCCAGATGCGGGCTCCACATAAAAAACTCCAAATCCTCATAAACATGAAAGCGGTTATGGAATCGTTTGGTTTGGTGCGGGAAAAGCAGGTAATTTAAGATAGAAATCATGATTGTAGGAACAAGTTCTGTATAATTTTGTCCGGCCTCTAACGTGGAAGAGAAAAGTTTTGTCCAATAATAAAGCACTCGTTCCCGCATATTGTGCTGATTTTCCACCTGGATTTCAACATTTATTCTCTCATGGTTGGATGTGTAAACGAGGATATCAAGCAGACCTGTTTTGCCGTCCGAGTCAGATTTAATGAGTGCGGTGTTCTCATACTGGACATCGACAATTCTGTCCTGCCCTTTTCGGGTCAGCAAGTCATTCAAAAAGGCAAGGGTGATGTTTTTCCGGCTCGGGTGGCCGAAAAGCTGTTTGAACATAAAGTCCATTTTGAGGTCAAGGTATTCTTTTGTCATGAGGATCCTTCCTTTCGGGGTTGTTTTGCGAGGGTTTCATAGAGTAAATCTATTAATTTGATATTATTTGAAATCTTTTCTGATGTCAACCCCATTTTTTCCAATTCCAGCCGGCCCCCCATCCCCCATAAAATATTTCTCCTCAAACGGGCCATCTATGAATTTGAAATTGCCCATAAAAAGTGTACGGACCGAAAAATGAAGGAGCCGGTATGCACGCGTACTCCTCCGGCTCCTAAAAAGACAAACCTGCAAATATTCCAGCTTCCTTATTTTGTGTCGAAAAACTTGCCATAGATCGGCACCCTAAACCGTTTTGCATCTGAAAATCCGGAAGCCGAGGATCTCTTTGGTTGACTCAAACATAATCATATGATGCTCAAGCATCTCAAAATACTGCACATCCACGCCCTCCGACAATGAAAAATCAGGGACATTTTGAACTCCAAATTGCAAATCATATTTTTCAGAATGGATGGATTGAAACCCTGCTTCTTGAAAAAGCTGCACCCACTGTTCCTCGGTTAAAATTCGGGATACTCCATAAAAGTCTTTGATGTGTGCTAATCTTTGGGGCGAAACAGGCTGCTCCAAAACCATTTCAATCGCAATTAAACATCCGCCGGGCTTCAGCACCCGCTGAAATTCCTGAACCGTTTTGGGCATATCGGTAAAAACGATCACCGACTCTGACAATACCAAATCAAATTGACTGTCTGCAAACGGGAGAGCCTCTGTGTTCCCGTGCACAATTTGTATCGGCAAACCTAATGACCGGACTCTTTTCCTGGCTTTTTCCACCATCAATTGATGATGATCCAGCCCTGTCACTTGGCATCCGTACTGCTGCGCGACGTATGCAGCAGTTTGGCCGGTGCCGCAGCCCGCATCAAGCACTGTTGTTTTTTTTCCTATATGTTCAGTCGATAATATATCCTGTGTCAGCTTGAAACCGCCTGGATGCGCTCCGCCGACTCCCAGTTCTGCTAAACAATTCAGGTAAGTATATTCCCGATCCACTCTAACCCCTCCCTTGCCATTCAAACAGCTGGCTCGTTTATATACCGTATGTACCATTGCAGAAATCGGTAACCGTTATCGTTTAAAAACATACTTTGGTTAAGAAAAAGCAATGGAGGAAGGCATATGGGGGTTGTTGAAACGGACAAGTGGCTGCGCCAATTATATCACCAGCCTGTAGCGATTTGCGAAAAGTTTAAAGCGCATTTTAAAGGCGCAAGTGCTGCGGAAATTTATGACTACCTGGCTTATCATGGCATGTACCAGCCGGAAGATAACGGAGCCGGGATTGTCCGGCAATTGCAAAACCGGCATGTTTGGGAAATCGTAAAAAATGAATTTCTTTGCTGCAAAAAAGAATGGAATGGGCCGGATGTTCCGATCTATATTTTTCCGTCTGACTCCGCCAATTTACTGATTCAAAAAGAATTTAACGGAAAATCAGGATTAGCCTTTAAAGATCAATTATTTTTATTTGTTTCGGCCCGGAACAGCGAAACAGAAATCAGGTCATTATTTGTCCATGAGTATAACCATGTTTGCCGGCTTACAAAATACCCGAAAGAGGAGGCCGATTATGTTTTATTGGATACGATTATTTTAGAAGGGCTGGCAGAAAATGCAGTTAGGGAAAAATTCGGGCGTAAATACGTTTCATCCTGGGCCTTTTCTTATTCCAATGACGAAATGGAAAAGATATGGAGACAATACGTGTACCCGCATAGAAACCTTAAAAAAACAAAACAGCAACATCAAGAGATTTTGTACGGTTCACGTGTCTATCCGAAAATGTCCGGTTATTGCGTCGGATACTACCTCGTCAAGCAATATCTTGAAAAAACCGGCCTCTCCGTAAAAGATGTGCTCAAAACCGATGCAAAGGTTTTGGCACAAATCGATTCCATGTAATTTTCATCCCTGCACCCGGGTTTCAAAATCCCGCACGATAATTCCACAAAAAGTCTGATCGTTTTGTCCACCGTATCCGCCGGCAAAAATCATATACTGTACCATTCCTAAAGGATTGGAGGATATTTTTATGTCATATCGTCACTTCCATGCACTATGCCATCGATACAGGGGCAGAGCGGTCCAAATCCGGACGGTTGATGGACGGATCCATAGAGGCATTATTCATCATGTGAGCGGAAACAGAGTGTTCCTTCGGCCGCTTGGAGGCCCCCGCAATCTTGGCGGATTTGGCTACGGAGGCTGGGGTTGGGGATGGGGATTTGGCTGGGGCATTGCCATCGGTTCAATCGCTGCTTTGGCTTTAATTCCTTTCTTCTTCTGGTAAGAAGTTTTTGCAGCATTTTTAGAAGCAGATAGGACTGGCGCAGCCCGGCCGGTGATAATCGGGTTCAGCCATGTACGGATTTACAGAAAGCGCCCTTCCCTTATGGAGAATTTCACATAGTATGTTATGGCTATTTCGAAAGGAGGTTAAAAAGATGTCTGATGGCGGCGTTTACAGTGGCGGTTTCGCTTTAGTCGTCGTATTGTTTATCCTGTTGATCATCATCGGTGCCTCATATGTCGGCGGTTACGGCGGCGGTTATGGCGGATATGGGGGCTACGGCGGGTGTTTTTGGTAAGCCATGCAATGAAGTAAGGGTCTCCGGCATTTAAAGTCCGTTTTCCATGCCCCCCTCACATGCTCGAAAGTTGCACGGAAAAAGGGAATGCTGCCTTATACAGCTTTATCATGAGAGCCGGAACAAAACCGGGGGTACGCATTGTGCTCCCGGTTTTGTTTTTAGGGTTTTCTTATCATTAAAATGCCCATTAAATGATTGGGTGGACAAGCCGGCCGTTTTTGCAATCCCCGCTGTCCCTGTTTCCATTAATACCGATTCATCAACGATTCAGCTATCTAATCACGAAGCCGGCATCCGCTGGACATCCAAATCAAATTGCGATAACGCCATGCTTAGCATGATCAGGAGTTAAGGATCGCTTTTTCGCCTCCGCACCAATCTATAAATCTTGCGGCAAAATTCGGTCTGTCCCCCCCTACCGAAACTTTCAAGCGAAATTAAGAAAAATTTAAAAGAAGCCCTCTAGACTAAGTTTCTGTAATAAACCCCAAAGGCACAGGATGGATTTCCTGGAAGGTCTGAATCCACAAGTAAAAAGATTGTGAAGTTGTTACAAAAAGGTGCTTCAACATACACTTGGGTCGCTGCAACGGTAAGTGCGCATCTCCGGCGACTTATCAGCTTGCAACAGATCAACCCGTGATGGACATCGGCGGTTTTACAGGAAGTGACCCGGCCCCGACCCTTTCCGCGTTTAAAAAATATGTCCGGCAAGGGAAGATCCACTACTTTATAATGGAAGAGGCTCCTTTGGCAATATGAAACAAATGGGCAAAACCTTGCAAGATGGCAAAAATATAGAAAACAATCCCCAAATGGCGCCATGGGCAGAGGTTCCAATTGATGGCGTTACCCTTTATGATTTAACGCAACCAAAATCGAAGTAAGCTCTATCGTGAAGACTGTCAAAAAAGGGTTGCTGCAAGGTGCAAAACGGTGAACGCTACCATTCATAGTGTTCACCGTCTTTTAGTGAATTGGCTGGCCAGTGATCGCTGACCTGTTCTGGTTTTTTGGGTTTCTTCCAATTGAACGCTCTTCGGCATTTGTCAAAAGAGATTTTTTACACGATTCGGGACTTTCGGTTTATATTTTCAATAAAAACGGCGTATTCCCCTTAAAAAGTACTAAAAAAAGACGATAAATTTACTAGACGGATTTGACAGGATTTAGGGTATTTTGATAGAACAAAGGCTAAAAGAATGAAATTTTAAATTTCAGGAACCCTCGAGCTGAAAGATCCAATTGGAAAGGAGATTGAAATGAAAAAAGGCTTAGTCATACCACTTTGTTTTGCAGTATTATCCACTCCTGCTTTTGATAAAACGGTACAGGGCGCTTCACTGACAAAATTCCTACATAGTTCAAGTGTACAAGCCGCAGCAAAAACAGAGACAAAATATGTCAATGTTGATGCGAATTCAAGCTTGACATTAAGAGCAAAGCCTTCAAAAAGTGCCGCCAAATTGGACAGCTTAAAAAAAGGAACAGCTGTATTGGTATACAATGTGTCTGATGGTTGGGCAGAAGTAAAATCCGGGACAAAAACGGGGTATGTTAGCGCGGAATATTTAACCAGCACAAAACCCGGCAGTACGGCAACGACAACGAGCACAACCAAAACAACGACGAAGTATGTCAATGTGGACAAAGGCTCCCATTTAATATTGCGTTCGAAGACCTCCACTTCGTCCAGCATTTTAGCAAGCTTGGCTAGAGGAGAAAAAGTGACGGTTTACTCTATTTCCGGGGATTGGGCGAAAGTAAAAGCCGGAAGTAAAACGGGCTATGTTCATGCATCTTTTTTGGTAAACTCAAATCCAGACAGCAATACAAGCACTTCAAAACCAGCCAAAACAACGACGAAGTATGTCAATGTGGACAAAGGTTCCCATTTAATATTGCGCTCTAAGGCCTCCACTTCGTCCAGCATTTTAGCAAGCTTGGCAAGAGGAGAAAAAGTGACGGTTTACTCCATTTCCGGGGATTGGGCAAAAGTAAAAGCCGGGAGCAAAACGGGCTATGTTCATGCATCTTTTTTGGCGAACTCAAATCCCGATAGCAGTGCAGACACTTCTACTCCGGCCAAAACAACGACGAAGTATGTCAACGTGGACAAAGGCTCTCATTTAATATTACGTTCGAAAGCCTCCGGAACGGCCAGCATTTTAGATAGCTTGGCTAGAGGCGAAAAGGTGACGGTTTACTCCATTTCTGGGGATTGGGCAAAAGTAAAAGCCGGGAGCAAAACGGGTTATGTTCATGCATCTTTTTTGGCGAATTCTAATCCCGATAGCAGTGCAGACACTTCTACTCCGGCCAAAACAACGACGAAGTATGTCAATGTGGACAAAGGCTCCCATTTAATATTGCGCTCCAAAGCCTCCACTTCGTCCAGCATTTTAGCAAGCCTGGCAAGAGGAGAAAAAGTGACGGTGTACTCTATTTCCGGGGAGTGGGCAAAAGTGAAAGCCGGCAGCAAAACGGGATATGTTCATGCCTCTTTTTTGGCGAACTCAAATCCCGATAGCAATGCAGACACTTCTACTCCGGCCAAAACAACGACGAAGTATGTCAATGTGGATAAAGGCTCCCATTTAATATTGCGTTCTAAGTCCTCCACTTCGTCTAGCATTTTAGCGAGCTTGGCAAGAGGAGAAAAAGTGACGGTATACTCCATTTCTGGCGACTGGGCAAAAGTAAAAGCCGGCAGCAAAACAGGGTATGTCCACGCATCTTTTTTGGCGAACTCAAATCCCGATAGCAGTGCAGACACTTCTACTCCGGCCAAAACAACGACGAAGTATGTCAATGTGGACAAAGGCTCCCATTTAATATTGCGCTCCAAAGCCTCCACTTCGTCCAGCATTTTAGCGAGCTTGGCAAGAGGAGAAAAAGTGACGGTTTACTCCATTTCCGGGGATTGGGCGAAAGTAAAGGCCGGGAGCAAAACGGGGTATGTCCACGCATCTTTTTTGGCGAATTCAAATCCGGACAACCATGCAGGCACTTCAACTCCTGCCAAAACAACGACGAAATATGTCAATGTGGACAAAGGTTCGCATCTGTTATTGCGTTCCAAAGCCTCCACAAGTGGCAAAAAATTAGCAAGTCTGCAAAGAGGCGAAAAAGTGACGGTTTACACCGCTTCCGGCCCATGGGTAAAAGTGAAAGCGAGAGGCATAACCGGTTATGTGCTCGCATCCTATCTGTCAAGTTCAGACCCTGATGCAAGCACAGCAGATGACGGCAATAACAGTTCCGAACCAACACCAGATTCTACGGTAACCAAATACACGACAGCAGATTTGAATTTACGTAAAGGGCCTTCTACCTTAACAAGTGTGATTGAAGTCCTTGATAAAGGAACAGCTGTAAAGGTCTACTCCGAAGAGGATGGCTGGGCAAAGGTAGAAATCGGTGGAAAAATTGGTTATGTCAGCACAAATTATTTAACATCCGCTGCAAAACAATCCAATGGCAAGGTGACATCGATTGTAAAAAAATATGATCTTTCACTGGATGAACTTGCAAATATTCAAATGAAAGTTTCGCCTCAAACAGATACAAATGAACGATATATCAGAAGTGATGCCATTAAGCTGACAAGCCATACAACAGGTGTTGTCCAAAACGGAAACTGGCATATCAGAGATGGTGCCGGTACAAAGAATCATGAAGTCGGCGAAACGCTTAAAGAAGGCACAAAGGTCACCATCTTATCCACTGTAAAAGGGGATGACGGCTATACATGGTATCAAATCAGTTATAACAAGGCATGGAAAAATGCCACGAAAAATGAAGTGAAATACTATTTAAATCCGAATAACTTTGTTTCGGATCCAGTCCGCTCACTTCAATTTTTGAAATTAACTTCGACCGCCAATCTGAATGCAACAGAAGTGAACCAAAAAATTCTTGCGGGTAAAGGCATTTTAGCCGGGAAAGCATCTGCATTTTTAACTGCAGCAAAACAAAATGGTATCAATGAAATTTATCTGATTGCTCATGCCTTACTTGAAACAGGAAATGGCACTTCCCAGCTGGCAAATGGGGTCAAGTATAATGGCAAGACAGTTTATAATATGTATGGGACTGGGGCGAATGATGGCAATGCCGTCCAAAATGGAGCCAGGTATGCCTATCAACATGGTTGGACGACCCCGGAAGCGGCCATCATTGGCGGAGCTAAATTTATCAGCAGCAATTACCTTGGCGCCGGTCAAGATACCTTGTATAAAATGAGATGGAATCCAGATGTCGCTGCAACATATGGCTATGCCTCCCATCAATATGCAACAGACATTGGCTGGGCTTACAAACAAGTGGATGAAATCTATAACTTATACAACCTATTAGACAATTACAATATCACATTGGAAGTTCCAAGTTATCAGTAACTGCCTGCAGCCATTAAGCTGTTCATAAGGATTTACGAATGAAGGCTATTCAAGACCTTGTAAAGAGCATGACAAATGGTAAAAGCTTCTCCCTTTTTGGGAAGCCGCTGAAAAAGTTCAAAAGAAAACATAAAAACGGCGAGACACCAGCATTCATAGTGTCTCACCGTTTTTTTGTCCTATATCTTGTATAGATAAAAATAAAACATCACTTTTTCAGTGCCCTTTTCCAGCATTGCCGTCAACGGCCTATGATGGGTTTTCCTTCAAATAAAACATACCCGTTTATTTTTCATTTTTGTTTCTCTCTATTAAAAAATCTAAAAGTTTATCAATTTTTGATCCTATTTCTTCAACAACCAAATCATTACGCTCATCTCGAGCCATAATTTCTCCCCTAAGTTCATCGTTCTCTCGCTGAAGAATATCTATGGTTTCTTCTGCTTCTTTTATTTGTTTTTTTAAATTGTCTAATTGCTTTAAGAGTTCTTTCCTGTCTTCATCCAATCAGCATTCCTCCTTATGGAAGTAATGAAAAGTTTAATCCATTTTCAATGTTAACTTATTAGAAATGGATTCTAAAAAGAGATTAATGAAACATCTTCCATTTCCCAAAGGATAAAAAGTACAACCTGGCTCTTATTCACCTTATTTTCTTCGCAGATTTAATTGAGTCAATGTGATCTTCTCCTACCACAATTCATTTATCATTCATTACGGCCGTTGTTTTCTCATTGCGCACATTTATTGGATGCCGGGCCTGGGCCCCTCTTTTTCCCACCTCCAACAAAGCATTTTCACCCTGACCTCTGGCGGAAACAAATCGGAAATAAAAAAAGCGGTACAGAAAACGATTTCTATTTTCTATACCGCCGTTCTCGTCATTTTACGATGATCCCGTTGATAAAGCTGATGATGCCCTCTTCCACTTCATCCCGGATATCCCGGTCATTGTGAATTTCATGCCGGTGTCCGGGATAAACTTTTGTTTTTACGTGATGTCCGGTTTGAACAAGCCAGTTCGATACAGCATATACCCCTTCCCCATATTGTCCCACCGGATCCTGGTCACCGGCAATGTTATAAACAGGAATCGATACCGGCACCTTTTCTGCCCACTCCGTTCCGACAATCATCTCCATCATCTGGACAAAATAGTAGAGTGAGCATATATTTGGCGGAGTTGTAAAATTATTAAACGGATCGTTTGCGTGGTCTGCCACAATATCCGGGTCGGAACTTATCCAGTCGTTTGGCGTTTTCGGTTGTTCAATCCGTTCCGTCATCCAGCCCATCAGTTCTTCCAAATAAGAAGGATCGGTTTCTTTCCCCTTGCCTTCATCGATCAGGTTCTTCAAAACAGGGAGCAGTTTGCTTGCATTCGGGAACCTGCCTGAAGTCCCGCACAGAATTAAACCGGACAAGCCAGCCCCATGGGTAGCAGCATAACCCCTGGCAATCATGGACCCCATACTGTGCCCAAACATGAAATAAGGCAAATCAGGATATTGTTCCTGTACAATCTTTCGAAGCGTATGCTCGTCCTCCGCCATCGTCATATAACCTTTATCTCCCCAGTCTCCCCAGTTGCCGGAATCATACGCTGTCTTTCCATGGCCGACATGATCATCTGCAGCAACGACAAAACCAGCCTCATTAAACTTTAAAATCATATGTAAATACCGCCGTGAATGTTCACCAAAACCGTGGACGACCTGGACAATCCCGCGCGGTTTACGGATCGGTGTGTAAATCCAAGCTTTTACGTTGTCTTTTCCGTTAAATGATTGAAAACTCAACTCTTGAAAAGCCAAACCAACCCCTCCTTTGCTCATCTCATTAAATTTCTTTTTATCAAGCTTTAAAAATATTAGCAACATAATACTGGGTTTGACTTGCAAAATTTTTTGGTCTAAATTTCCATTTTCCTAACTCTAATAATATACACCGGCTGATTTTCATTTTTCTGTTGATGCAGCGCGTTCACTACGACATGGGCATCTAATAAAACCTTTATGTCTTTTGCTTCAAAAAAATCATTTCCATTTAAACAATCTTCAATCGTGCTTATAAAAATTAATATTTGCTCAAAATGAAAGGATACCCCCGAGCCTCTGGCATAATTGAAAAAAACATGAAAATTCTTCTTTCCCGTACTTTTACCGGGTTGCTGAACGAATCCGATTTTCCAGCATAACCTGCCCCACCTTTACAGAATCATGCACTTATGAAAATGCATAATTCAGCTGCTCTTAATTGGGCAGAGTGATCAGAACCTACCACCAAATCTTGGTATTTAGCAAGCCAAATAACCATTAAAATGTTTTCCCCATTTCAACCGCCTTTTTGATAGCTTCCTCCATAATATCTTCAGCTCGTTCAGGAAAGTGGTCCATTCCCTCAATAAATAATTGTTGAAAATCTTTAAAGCCCAAGAAAGTGAATAACGTTTTTACATATTGGCTTGCAGGGTCACTGCCGTTGTAGACACTTCCGCTTGATTGAATGTGCAGTGCTTTTTTTCCTTCCAATAAACCAACAGATCCCTGGTCTGTGTATTTGAAGGTTTTCCCTGCCACTGTAATGGTATCAATCCAAGCTTTTAAACGAGTGGGCACGCTTAAATTCCACAAAGGATTTGCAATAACTACTTTATCCTTTTCCAAAAAACTTGCAGTAAAAGAATCAAACAGCGTCACTTTGTGTTGCTGTTCAATTGATAATGAGTAAAAAGGAACCTTTTGTTTTAATTTATTCCACGCTTCCAACAGGTCCCTGTCAATTTCAGGAATGGTGATATCATACAAATTGATTTCTTCTATTTCATCGTCTGGATGATGCTCCCGGTAAGACTTTAAAAAAACATTCGTCACTTTCATTGTACGCGAGTATTCTTCGGAAAACGGATGGGCTTTTACAACCAATACTTTCGACATTTTTGAGGCTCCTTTACATGTTTTACTATTATTTTATGGGTAAGCGCCTTCAAATTCAATCTATTTATTTATTTCATCCACGCACTCACACGGAGTACGACATGAATACCTTTTCCAATTGGGTCCTTGTTCTGTTGGCAACTGCCGGCAAAATCGGGTGGTGACAGGCATCTCAAAAAAGAATTCCGGCCCCGCTTTTAAAAAACATACGGAGCCGGCATTTTTTATGGTTTTAATACGACTTTAATGCAGCCATCTTTATGATCATTGAACAATTGATAGGCCTCGCTTGCTTTATCCAGCGAAATTTTATGGGTTATGATTTCAGTTGGGTCAAACTTTTTCTCTGTAATGTCTTGAAAGAGTTTCGGCATCAGATGTACAGCCGGCGCCTGTCCCATTTTCAGGGTGATATTGCGTTCGAACAGCCTGCCAAGCGGGAATGCATTGTAAACCGAACCGTATACCCCTGTCAGCTGGATAGTACCAAACTTCCTGACTGCTTCCATCGCAATTTGAATTGCGCTGATTGTGCCACCCTGCAACTTGAGTTTTTGTTCGATTGCTTCAATCGCCGATTTTTTTCCGTCCATGCCGACGCAATCGATCACAACATCAGCCCCGCCATTGGTAATCTCACGTAAATACTTTCCCATCTCATCGTATTCTTTAAAATTATAAACTTCGACTCTATTCATTTTTTTGGCATGCTTTAACCGGTATGGCACATGGTCAACTGCAATTACCCTGCTGGCCCCGTTCAGCCATGCAAATTTCTGGGTCATCAAGCCGATCGGCCCGCAGCCGAGCACAACGACCGTGTCTCCCTGTTTCACACCGGCATTTTCAACACTCCAATATGCCGTTGGAAGCACATCCGACAAGAACAGCAACGCCTCGTCTTCCAACTCACAAGATTCGGGAATCACAAACGGCATTTGATTGCCGAACGGTACACGCAGGTACTCAGCCTGCCCGCCCGGAATATCTCCGTACCGCTCTGTATAACCAAATAAACCGCCTGTGTCGACCTCTTCATTCGGATTCGAGTTGTCACACTGGGACTCCATCCCGTGCTGGCAGTAATAGCAATGCCCGCACGAAACCGTAAACGGCAGCACAACCCGGTCGCCTTTTTTTACTTTTGTGACTTCCGAGCCGACCTCTTCAACGATTCCCATCGGTTCATGCCCGATCACAAATCCCGGGCGCGCCGGCAAAGCTCCGTTATAAATATGCAAATCAGATCCGCAAATGGCCGTTGAGGTAATTCTGACTAAAATATCATCCCGCTTTTTTAATGACGGATCATCAACTTCTTTTACCTGTATGTCTTTCGCACCTTGAAATGTAACTGCCTTCACTGCCATAACCTCCTTTTATACAGACCTATACCCATGTTCTTTCATTCTTATGTATATCAAGAGATTTTTATCAATTTGGAAGCGCATTCCTGATTATCTAACCGATCTTGGAAATACGGCATTTTCAGGACAACATTTGACATCCAAGGTTGAATCTGTGCAGGGCATAAGTTTTCTGTATAGGAGGTCCAAGCATATTTCTTCCATACTGAAACGGCCTCCCATATCCGGAGGCCGTTTCATTTCATCTTGAATTTTCAACATGGTTTTTGACTTTCCACCTGTTTCAAATACTGTCCAGAAACGATTGGATAAACGGAATGGCAGCACCGACCGGCACACCGTCTTCATTGGAACGGCTAATAAAAATAAACGGTTCTTCGCTTGGAAAAGCTGTCTTCTCATTTACCTTTTCATGGAGAATTTGTAAATCTTCATCTTTTAAATACGGGGAAATATGCCCGCCTAAAATAAAATCCCGGTTGATTACAAGGCGAATATTATTAATGGAAAAAGCCAGATGTTCTATAAAAGTATGCCATCTTTCCACATAGGAAGGCACCCCTGAACGAACTTTCTGGAAGAAAAATGCCAGGGATTCTTCTTTTTTTAATAGTGCATGGATGGAACAGAGCGTTTCCATGCAGCCTCTTTTCCCGCAGTAACACAAAGAACCATTCGGATCAATTGTCATATGTTCGACAGTCCCGCTGTGCCCATCTTTTCCCATATAAATTTGGTCATTGATAATAATCGCTCCGCCAAGATGCGTCCCGATCGATAAATATACTGCATCCCCAATGTCTTTTCTCATCCAAAGCTCTGTTGTAGCCGCACATTTTGCATCGTGTAAGAACTTGCAAGGATAGTCAAGATGCCGAGCAAAAACATGGATATCCAATCCTGTACAATCCAATATTTTGCCGTACACAATTTTTTCTCCGTCGTTAGAAGTCAGGGCCTGTACTGCAAATCCAATTCCCAGCACTTGCTCTTTCTTAAAATCAAAATGATCGATAAATGCCTGTACTTCCTGGCTAACTTGTTTGAAATAATGGTCGTCATTTGCATAAGTCAGATACAGCTCTTTTTGCTGAAAGACTGTGCCTCGTAAATCAACCGCCAAAATGCGGACTTTCTCTTTTTGGATTTCAACTCCGATCCCAATACGTGCCTGTTGACATACGGTATATGCCGCAGCCCGTCTGCCAACAGAAGATTCGAAGTATCCGCTTTTTTGAATTAGATTCTTCTTCTCCAACTGCGTCAAATGCTGGCTAACGGTTGGCAGACTTAAATGAAGCATATTCGCAATTTCTTGTTTGGAAAGTTTTTTGTGCTGATAAATCAAGTGATAGATTAAGGAATAATTATTCTTTTTTATATCTTTCAATGTCATGCTATTCGTCATGTGATGACCCCATTATATAAATACGATTTATAAAAACAGTTGTTTAAATTCACTATAACATACAGACTAATGCCTCACAACTTAGGAATGGCATCATACAGACGATTTTTTCAAATCTTCTAAAATATTTTGGTCCCAATTTTTTAAGCGCTTTCTGTTGACACTCCCATAAAAGCGTTTTATTATATAAACAAGTTTTATAAAATGATTTTATAAAATAACTTATCAAAGGGGAGTAAGCGAAATGGGAATAATCGAGAAAATGAGATTGGATGGAAAAAAGATTTTCGTAACAGGCGGCGCAAGAGGGATTGGTAAAAGCGTTGCCACTGCTTTTGCTGAAGCGGGTGCAGACATTGCAATTGTTGACGTGGATTTAAAAGAAGCAGAAAAAACCGCCAGAGAACTGCAAGAAAATCATCCGGTCCAGGCCATTGCAGTACAAGCCGATGTGACAAAACCTGGGGATGTAAAGGCAATGACCACAAAAATATTGGATGCATTCGGGCGGATTGATGTTGCGTTTTGCAATGCAGGGATTTGCCTGAATGTCCCGGCTGAAGAAATGACCTTCGAACAATGGAAAAAAGTCATAGATGTAAACCTTACAGGGATCTTTTTAACCGCACAGGCAGCCGGCAAAGTGATGATTCAACAAGGTGGCGGTTCAATTATCAATACAGCCTCCATGTCCGGACATATTGTCAACGTACCGCAGCCGCAATGCTCCTACAATGCTTCTAAAGCAGGCGTTATTCAATTGACGAAATCACTGGCTGTCGAATGGGCGGACAAAAATGTGCGGGTCAACTGTATCAGCCCGGGATATATGGGCACAGAACTGACATTAAATTCTCCAAGTCTGAAGCCCTTAATTGAACAATGGAACAAGATGGCCCCGCTTCACCGGATGGGAAAACCGGAAGAATTGCAATCCATTTGTGTATACCTTGCAGGTGACACGAGCACATTTACAACCGGTGCTGATTTTGTTGTAGATGGTGCCTTCACTTGTATCTAATGATTCTATCATTACGAGCTCGCCCGAAATAAAAACCTTATATTCACTTGTCAATGAGCAAAACGAACTGGAAATTGACATCAACTTTGGATTTGAAACTTATTATACGAGGAGCTTATTTAATGAACTATTTACTAGGAACAGACATTGGAACTTCAGGAACAAAGACAGTACTGATGGATACAGAAGGCCATCTGATTGCCCAGGACTTGCAAGAATATGACATTATCACCCCGAGACCTCTATGGGCGGAGCAGTGGCCGGACGTATGGCTAGACGCGGCCAAAACCTCTATCCGCAACACGGTACAAAAATCCGGCATTCCAAAAGAAAAGATTGCCGGGATTGCAATTAGCGGGCTTTACGGAGGTTCCGGCATACCGCTGGATGAAAACTTGAAACCTGTAAGGCCTTGCATGATCTGGATGGACAGAAGAGCTGAAGAAGAAACGAAATGGGTGCTTGAGCATATCGGGGAAGAAAACTTGCAGGAAATCACTTATAACGGGGCAGATCCATATTACGGCTACACAAAAATTTTATGGATGAAACGCCATGAACCGGAAAACTGGAAAAAAACGAAACTCTTTCTCCCGCCTAACGATTACGTCATCTACCATTTGACTGGTGAAATTGCGATTGACTATTCTTCGGCAGGCAATATTGGCGGGATCTTTGACATGAATACAAGGACATGGTCAAAAACATTAATGGATCAAATGGGAATTCCTATGTCGATGATGCCGCAAAGGATTGTAGAGTCAACGGATATCGTTGGCGGATTGACGAAAAAAGCAGCAGAAGAACTGGGGCTTTCTGAAGGTATGCCCGTCATCGCCGGCGGAATCGACTGCGGCGCCGCAAACATCGGGCTGGGGGTATTGGAATCCGGCATTTACGCCGCTTCTATCGGCACTTCGATGTGTGCTGCACTTATCTCCGACCAGCCTGCGAAAGGAAAAGGTTTGATTGTCTGGCCTTATTTATATGACGCCAAACGATTATCGTATTGTTTTGCAGGAGCCAATACGGCAGGCGCGATCGTCAAATGGTTCAAGCAAACCCTGTGCCAGTTTGAATTGGAAGCAGAGAAACACGGCGGCAGAAATGCTTATGATATTTTAAATGAACAGGCATCGAAAATTCCTGCCGGCAGTAATGGCCTTATCGTCCTTCCGTATTTTATGGGGGAAAGAGCCCCAATATGGGATTCAGATGCCAAGGGCACAATTATTGGGCTCTCGCTTGCCCATACAAAAGCACATCTTTATCGTGCATTCTTAGAGGCAGTTGCCTATTCTTTAAGAAATGCCATGGAAGCAACCGGTGAAAATGTGGGGAATTCCATCTACATTGCCGGCGGGGTAACAAAATCTAAAGTCTGGCGGCAAATTTTTGCGGACGTAACCGGCTACCCTGTCATTTGCCCGCTCCATGATGTTGAAGCCAATATGGGGGATGTAATTCTTGCCGGAATCGGAACAGGACTTTTAAGTTACGAAGACGCAAAAAAATGGCAGGTGTTAGATGAAAAGATCCTGCCAAATCCGGAAAACCATGAAAAATATAATGCCTGCTATCAAGTTTATCAATCTGCCTATCAACATTTAAAACAAGATATGAAAGCGATATCCCGCCTTGTTGAATCACCAACAAGATAGACAGAGCGGACATGATTTGCTTATTGGCTGGTTTTCCAGCCTCGCCATCATGTCCAGTTGTGGCGCCATTACGATACAGCGGCCCAACGGAAATTCAAAAAAGGGGATGTGAGTTAAATGGAGAAATGGAAAAAAAGAATGGGGTATGGTGTAGGAGATTTAGGTTGTAACCTTGTGTTTGGGACAATGGCATCTTATCTGATGTTTTTCTATACGGACGTCTTTGGCATTACAGCAGCCGCTGCCGGCACATTAATGCTCGTCACGAAAATTATCGATGCATTTGCGGATACCGGAATGGGATTGATCGTTGACCGGACCCATACGAGATGGGGCCAGGGGAGGCCTTATTTTATCATCGGAGCTGTTCCATTTACTGTTTTTACCATCCTTACGTTTATCGTGCCGGATACCGGAATGACTGGAAAATTGGTCTGGGCCTATGTGACGTTTACTTTGCTGAATATCGCATATACCGTTGTCAATATTCCGTTAAACACGATCGTTCCAAGACTGACTTCAGACGTACATGAACGAAACTGGCTTGTAACGACCAGAATGATTTGCGCTTTATTGGGAACAGCATTGGTGATGTCCATTACAACACCACTTGTAAACCTGTTCGGGCAGGGAAGCACACAAAAAGGCTTTCTCATTACGATGTCGTTATATGCTGTTCTCGCCTTATTGATATTTGTGATTACCTTTATGAACACAGAAGAAGTTGTACCCCCGGCTGTCAAACAGGAAAAACATTCGTTTTTGGAGGATCTAAAAGGATTAACCGGCCAGAGCATCCTGTTCTTTATCTTGAACTTTCTTTACTTTGCATTATTTGTGATCCGGAATACCACGGTCATCTATTATTTTACCTATAATCTGGGACGTTCCAGCTGGTTAACTTTTGTAGGGCTTTTCGGTATTTTGTCCGGCTTGCCCATGCTGATCGTTCTTCCATTTTTGCAGAAAAAAATATCAAAAAGGGCTTGTTTGCTGTTAAGCACAGCGATTTACATTATCGGCGATTTAATGATCTACTTTGGAAGCGCATTCCCAGTTGTACTGATTGCCGGGTTAGCCGTAACGGGTCTTGGAATATACGGCATTTTTGGGACAACATTTGCCATCCAACCAGATGTCATCGACTACTCGGAGTATCAGAAAAAAAGAAGCATATCCGGTATGATTGCTGCTTTCCAGGGTTTTTGTGTGAAATTAAGCATGGGACTGGCAAGCGCGCTGATCGGGATATTCTTAAAAATGGGCGGCTATGTCCCGAACGCAACACAAACCCCGACTGCTTTAAAATATATTGAAGCTTCATTTATATGGATTCCCATGTTGATCTGCCTGCTTATCGGCATCACGACCTGTTTCTATAAACTGGACCAACAACGGGAAAAAATGAGTATCGAACTGGAGCGCCGCCGTCAAATCTTTAACTCTCAATCGGCAGAAACAGTATAACCCGGTTTTTCTTCTATATCCCCCCTCATTTTCAAAGGGGGGATATTTTCAAGCGGTGACAGGGCACACGCATATTGATTTATCTGTACTGGGGCGGCCCCCATTATCGGAGGCCGCTTCGCCCTAGTTCACCTTCACTTATTCATTTACACAAAATATTTTACATTCTCTTAGACTTAGCAAAAACTTGAAGGGCTTTAGTAAATATTCAATGCAAGGGTTATATAGAAAATACTAAAAGAACTTTGCATTTGAAAGCTGATTGAATGCATAAAGAATAACCAAGTATTTTCGCCGATGTATTCTTTTATATATTAAGGCAGAGCTTGCTGACAAATGGGATGTAAGCCAAAATCAGATCCGTTCAGCAAACCCTAGTTCATGAATCGGACAGTTCATTCAATCTTGCATTTAAAGCATTTAGCTTTCTTTGGCGCTTAGGTTCGTTATCTTCAGCATTAGCTACTTTAAAGAGTTGCCTCACTTCCTTTTTGGTTGCAACTTTGTGTTGTACGCAAAAAAAACAAAAATCTTCAAGTGTATCTTGTATAATGAGCTCGGGGGTATCGTATTCACTGGCTGCTGTGCATATTTCTTCATCATGGATAATTTCTCGTATCTCATAATCATTGCTGCAAATGATTCTAGCTTGCAATAACATTGCAGCAGCCAATGTGTGAATTTCACCAAGATTGCTTGTGCTTTTAAGTATCATTCCAAGATTTCTCTTTTTTTCATAAAGCCTCTTAAAGCTCTCTCCAATATATCGTTCATAGTAACGATATATTTCAAATTCATCGTGAGAAAGACATTGTACATCATCCGGATCAAAAAGTTGCCACCTTTGTTCATGAATTTGTTTTTCCGCCACTGATCTGTTCAATAGGAGTTCATTCAAAACTGAGATATGGATGTATACATCCTCGTAAAGCTGATTAATCCACCCGATGACATCGCTTTTTTTATAAACAGCCGCGAGTTGAATAATATTGGTATCAATAAAGACTTTCCCTCTTCTCACAAATCTTCTTCCTCTTCCTGTGAGATCGTGCGTTCACGATTTGTTTCCGTTTGATACCTTATCGCCGTTTCCGGAGAGATTTGAGCCAATTTTCCAGATGCTTCTGCTTTATTTAATAATCTTTTTTCAACAGCTTCAGCGATAACGCTTTCATATTTGCTAAAGCTTTTAATGGGAAAAGGCTCATCAAGCGGGCTGTTTGCGAGATGGTGTGCTTTACGAAGTGAAATCCACTCTTTTTCTTTTATTGCTATCAAGCGGCGGGATTTTGATAACTTTAATTCGAGTATCCGTCTTGCCACAGCTTCGTATGGTGCTGCGGCCATGTCAGCAATCATGATGATCGCTTTTTCTTCTCCAAAGTCCTGTTTCAGTCTTCCCCATAGCAGACGGACAAGCGAGGCAGGCATCATTACCGCTGCAGCAAACCGGTCAGCTGCTCTTTCATGGTCAATTTCTTCACTAATGACTTCTTTGTATCCTAATAAATGCCAAAATTCATGTGCAACTGTAAAATATCTTATGCGTAAAGGCTGCCGGGTATTGATGGCCACAAAAACTTGTTCCGAATCAACATTTACAGTAGCGCCGAAATATTCGTTGTCCGGCACATCTTGAAAAATAACATGTGATATTTCTTGAAGTTTTAACTCAATCCCCGGGCCGATAAATATTTCGGCGCCAAAATGATCAGTTAAAAATTGCCCGGCGAAAGCTTCACCAACTTGTTCCGACTGTAACTTCAGCTTACTCATATGGTTTCTCCCCAGTAGCACGATTGATCTCCTCAATCCGTAAACAATCTTCAATTGCAAATAACATATTTTCCAACTGGCGTTTGGCAGCCCTCGAATTGGCTTTCCCGCGTAAAGAAAGTACATAAGGTTTTTCTGAACGATCTTCAGCTAACAATTCTTCAACGGTAATCCCCATAACTTTTGCGACTTGAGCCATTCTGTTTGGAAGAAATTGCCGTTTTCCTGTTAAAATATGTCCCATTAAGGATTTACTGATTCCTACTTCCTCAGCAAGATCTTGAATGGATTTTCCTTCCGTGTCAAGCCAATCTCTCACTTTTTTGATTGCCGCTTCATTGGCTTTATTCATGAATTACACTCCCTCAATTATTCCTATATCTTTATTATATACAAAACCACGCAAAAAGTGTAGACGTCTACAAAAGTTGCAGCATAGTATCTCCCTTGTTTGGGATACCTTATACGAATACACTATTCATTGCATTTGGTAATAATTGACCAATATCCCCAGCTTAAAACACCAGCTGAAGGCGATGGAATTTTCACCTAAAACGATCTATCATTCCAGGATATGGAGAAACGGCCCCCTACCTGGAGGCCGTTTCGTCTTACTTCACCTTTACATATCGGTATTTGCTTTTATTCCCTGCCTTGTCTTTTGCATAAATCTTTAATGTGGAACCTCTTTTTTGCTTCTTCATATGCACCGAATAGGTTCCTTTTGAATTTGCCGTTGCTTTGCCGACGTAATGGCTACCGTTGTAAACATAAACCGTAGCATGTTTTTCCGCCTTACCGGAAACCTTTGTTGATTTGTAAGTGACCTTTCCTGCTGTTGGAACGCCAGGGGCGGTTTTATCTGCAACCTTAAACGATTTGCCTGCACTTGTATTTTTGGATTTATCTGTCGCGTAGGCCATCAGAGTCGTTCCAGCCTTTTGTTTCGATTTGATCCTGATTGAGAAGTTGCCTTTACTGTTTGCTGTCCCAGTCCCCAGCACCGTTTTACCACGTTTAATCGTCACTTTTGCGCCGGCTTCTGCTTTACCTGTAATCGTTGTTTGATTATCACCAAACCGATCGACGGACGGGGCTGATGGTGCTGTTTTGTCTTCCACTTTGAACGATTTGCCTGCACTTGTATTTCCCGCTTTATCTGTCGCATAGGCCGTCAGAACCGTTCCTACTTTTTGCTTCGATTTAATCCTGACTGAGAAGCTACCCTTACTACTTGCTGTCCCTGTCCCCAGCAAAGTTTTGCCACGTTTAATCGTCACTTTGGCGCCGGCTTCTGCTTTACCGGTAATCGTTGTTTGATTATCGCCAAACCGATTGACGGACGGGGCTGATGGTGCTGTTTTGTCTTCCACTTTGAACGATTTGCCTGCACTTGTATTTCTCGATTTATCTGTCGCATAGGCTGTCAGAGTCGTTCCTGCCTTTTGCTTCGATTTGATCCTGATTGAGAAGGTGCCTTTACTGTTTGCTGTCCCTGTCCCCAGCACCGTTTTACCACGTTTAATCGTCACTTTGGCGCCGGCTTCTGCTTTACCGGTAATCGTTGTTTGATTATCGCCAAACCAATTGACAGACGGGGCTGATGGTGCTGTTTTGTCTACCACTTTGAACGATTTGCCTGCACTTGTATTTCCCGCTTTATCTGTTGCGTAAGCTGTCAGAGTCGTTCCTGCCTTTTGCTTCGATTTGATTTTGACTGAAAAGCTACCCTTACTACTTGCTGTGGCTGTACCCAAAATCGTTTTTCCGGATTTAATCGTTACGGTTGACCCAGCCTCGGCTTTACCTGTAATCACTGTTTGGTTATCGCCAAATGGTTGAACCGTTGGCGCTGCCGGAGCCGTTTTGTCAATGACCGTTACCGTTGTTTCACCGCTCTTATGCCCTGCTGCATCTTCCGCATAAACGACAAGCTTCGTTCCTGCTTTTTGTTTTGCGATTGATACCTTGAATGCACCGGTATTATCGGCCTTTGCCGTGCCTAAGACGTTCGATCCAGATTTTACCGTTACTTTCGCGCCCGCTTCTGTGGTTCCTGTAACCGCAGTGCTTGCATCGCTTACTTTATTCACTTTCGGCGCTGCTGGAGCTGTTTTATCAATGACCGTTACCGTTGTTTCACCGCTCTTATGCCCTGCTGCATCCTCTGCATAAACGACAAGCTTCGTTCCTGCTTTTTGTTTTGCGATGGTTACCTTGAATGCACCGTTATTATCGGCCTTTGCCATACCTAAGATGTTTGAGCCCGATTTTACTGTGACTTTCGCGCCCGCTTCCGTGGTTCCTGTAACCGCAGTGCTTGCATCACTTACTTCATTCACTTTCGGCGCTGCCGGAGCCGTTTTGTCAATGACCGTTACCGTTGTTTCACCGCTCTTGTTCCCTGCTGCATCCTCTGCATAAACGACAAGCTTCGTTCCTGCTTTTTGTTTTGCGATGGTTACCTTGAATGCACCGT
>NZ_CALPDC010000033.1:0-33803 GCF_943193165.1 Weizmannia agrestimuris | reverse complement strand
GGCTTTCGCGTGCAGGCATTTCCCTGGATTTGTTGTAAAACCTTTGCATTTAAATGGTTGCCAAAGCTGTCAGCATCTTTGCCAAATCTAGGAATAAGGACCTGTTATAGCTGAAAAAGATGGAGGGTGCCGATCTTGAATTCAAAACACGCACGATGGATCTGATGGAACCCTTTTTGGATTTTGTTTCAGAATCATATGTTGACATATCGTTATTTTTCGATATAATGATTTGTATGGAACTCATTGAAGTCTTTAAAGCCTTATCCAATGAATCAAGATTGCAAATTTTACAATGGCTGAAAGAACCGGATCGTCATTTTACGCCCCACGAAGGGATTGATATGAATACTACAGGGGTATGTGTTAGTCAAATAACAGATAAATTGAAAATGACGCAATCCACAGCATCTCAATACCTTTCCATACTGCAACGAGCTGGGTTAATTACGGCAGAACGTATTGGTAAATATACTTACTACAAAAGAGATGAAGAAGCCATAAAAAAAATTGCCACTCTCTTTGAAAAGAATATTTAAGGAAATGAAACTGAATCCTAATTATGAATTCAGTTTCATTTCACTAAACAAATCGACATATCACGATATGTGTTTTTGTCGATACAAAACGTTCAACCCTGATATATTTTGATGATGAAGGAGTGATTTATTTTGTCAAACACTGGTAAGGTCTACATCTTAGCGATCGTAAGTTTTTTAGTTGGAACTTCACAGTATATCATTTCCGGAATTTTGGATAATATTTCAGAATCATTAGGCATTACTCTTGCAGCAGCTGGTCAGTTAATAACCATTTTTTCGCTCGTATATGCTATTTTCACACCCGTATTAATGGCTATCACCTCCAGAATGGATAAACGTAAGTTAATGATATATTCACTTGGTCTATTTGTTATTGGAAATATTCTTGCATTCGTCCTTCCTGGTTATGGATTCTTTATTGTCTCAAGGATTATTATGGCCCTCGGTGCAGGGATGGTTGTAGTGACAGCCTTAACGATTGCGGAGAAAATTGCTCCAAAAGGTAAGAAAGCTAGCGCCATTGCCACTGTCATTATGGGATTGACAGCATCATTAATCATTGGCGTTCCACTTGGAAGAATGACGAGTGAGATACTGGGTTGGAAGGCTGTTTTTGGAGGGATTGCCTTACTTGGATTAGTTGCAATGGTTATTATTTCGCTTACCATTCCCAAAATTCAGGCGGAAAAATTGACACCTTTAAATCAGCAACTCGCTTTATTAAAAAAACCAAAAGTGGTACTCGGATTAGCCATCACTTTTTTCTGGCTTGGCGGATATTCCATTGTTTATACCTACTTATCCCCTTACCTGCTAAATATTTCAGGTGTAAGTGACAAATTGCTTAGCGGCGTTCTCCTTATATTTGGTATTGCCAGTCTAGTTGGATCAAAGTTTGGCGGATTTAGTACCGATCGGTGGGGTGTGCGGTTCACACTCATTGGTGGCATGATCTTACATATCACCATGCTCGTTCTGTTATCAATCGTTACCCACTCTTACGTGGGCGTGTTGGTCATATTAATATTATGGTCCTTTGCAGCATGGTCTACTGGCCCGACTCAACAATATCACCTAGCTACAATAGAGCCGGAATCATCTAGTGTATTGCTCGGTCTCAATCAATCAATGATGCAGTTGGCCATGGCGGCAGGGGCAGGCATTGGGGGTATCTTTGTAGAGAGAATTTCCCTCACTTCCATTACCTGGTTAGCCGCTTTAGGCGTTACAATTGCAATTGGATTAACAATATTGACTTCACGTTCTCCTTCTAAAAAGACCTCAGTCGACTGCAACGTCGTGAAGTCGCAATAAATTGTTAGAATCGTACCTTGTTGTCAAATTAGTGAATTGAAAGTTCAAAGCAAGGAACGAATACCAAGTAAGAATTCCTGCACATGCTCAGATTGTAGACAAATAGGGGTTCAGAACTTGTCCCTAAGTTCTGAACCCCATTATGATGCTCATCTTCAAACTCGTAAATAGAATATAAAAAATATACTAAAATAACAAATTTTAGGTTTTGTTCGCTCATCCAAGTGTATTGCCCCTTATAAATGGGTACAAGAAATTATCCGGCAAGCATAATCACGTAACGATGACGGAGGGATAATGTATGAGTGAACAAATCCGAAATGGTCAAAAACCGGCAAAGGGGATTGCCCCAAATGTGGAACCCGATGCCTTATACAATGATAAAAGAAAAGTTTTCCTCTTTGGTTCCCCAAGCTACACAAATATCGGGGACCAGGCCATTGCCTATGCAGAGGAAAAATTTATCCGTAACCATTTTCCTTATTACGAATACATCGAAATAATGGATTATGCGACGGATGAGGGAATTGATTTTGTGAAAAAGATCATTGGGAAAGAGGACATCGTCTGCTTTACGGGCGGCGGTAATCTCGGCAGTCTCTACCTGGACATTGAAGAAGACCGTCGAAAAGTAATCTCGGCTTTTAAAGATTATAAAACCATCTCTATGCCGCAATCCGTTTATTTTGAACCTACCGAAAAAGGACAGCGGGAGAAAAGGAAATCGCAGGAAGCCTATGGCAGTAATCCAAATCTCACCATATGTGTCCGCGAATCACAAAGCCTGGAATTCGTCAAGGAGACCTTCAACGCAAATGTATTGTACACCCCGGATATGGTTCTGTCGTTAAAAATTGAACCGCAGGATCTAAAAAGGGATGGCGTGCTTTTTGTATTAAGGGCGGATAAAGAAAAAGTGACAGATGAAAATTTTGTCTCCGAACTCATGGAAAGAGCTGCGAACATCGGGCCTGTTGACCGCACGGATACCGTTTTATCGGAAGTGGACACGATCGATTATGCGGACAGGGAAACCTATTTTATGAAAATGCTGCACCGGATCGGCTCGCGCAAACTTGTCATTACCGACCGGTTGCACGCGATGATTTTTTCAATTATCACCAGAACGCCGTGCCTCGTATTCGGCAATAGCTACGGGAAAGCTAAACATTCCTATACCGACTGGCTTTCCGGATTGAATTTTATCCAGTATACGGACAAGCAGGATCCGGATGAACTGGAACCGTTGATTGCCCGCTTGCTCCAGACGGAACCGAATGAAATAGATTTGTCGGAAGATTTCCAGGTACTGCGGGATTATTTTAAATCTTAAAATGGTGCACGTCTATCCGATGTCGGCCGTATTAAACCCACTTTTATGTTCAGCTTGTATCCGCCGGGCTTTTTTAACAAGGCGTGCATGTTTACCACTTGCCTGCAAATAGTAAAACAAGGGCGCAAAATTAGGCGGGGCAGCCTGACGCGCGGTCCCGGCTGAACGTGAATCAACAACAAAGGAGAATGCACATGAAGAAAAAAGATCGATTTTTGGAAGGCGCGAAAGTCACGAAAGACAATCAAATATTCGGGACACCGAACAGCAAAGCAAAAGATGGAACTGGAAACTCACCGAACGATGATGTAAGAGAAAGAAACAACCGGTAGCGGGCCCGATGCACTGTTTAAAAAGACTGCTCCTCTTTGGGGACAGTCTTTTTTAAAAACAAATAAAAAAAGGAATGTTTAAATTATTCTATGATAATAAAATACTTGTTCCTTGTATATAAACAATTGTATTTCGGGTAAAAACATATTACAATGAAAAAGTAATTTGTTATAAAGACTGACAATGCTATTTTTCTATTTTTTAAGCATGTTTGAAAAAAACAGCGGGAGTGAATGGCGTGGAAGAAAGAGAGTTAAACAGAGGCTTGCATGCGCGGCATATTCAAATGATTGCGATTGGCGGTACAATCGGTGTCGGGTTGTTTATGGGGTCTGCCAGCACCATTAAGTGGACAGGGCCGTCCGTGTTGCTGGCGTATGCGATTGCCGGGATTTTTATCTTTTTTATTATGCGTGCAATGGGAGAAATGCTCTACGTTGAGCCAAGCACGGGCTCCTTTGCCACATTCGGCCATCAGTACATTCATCCGCTCGCAGGTTTTCTCACAGCCTGGAGCAACTGGTTCCAGTGGGTGATTGTCGGTATGTCGGAAATCATTGCCGTTGGATCTTACATGCAATTTTGGTTTCCGCACTTGCCGGCATGGATTCCGGGGCTTGTAGCCATGGTGATCCTCGGAACGGCCAACCTCGTATCTGTAAAATCGTTTGGCGAGTTTGAGTTCTGGTTTGCGATGATTAAAGTGGTAACGATTATTTTTATGATTATAGCCGGGCTTGCCATCATTTTATTCGGGATCGGCAACGGGGGGCATGCCGTCGGGTTTTCCAATCTGTGGGAGCATGGCGGTTTCTTTACCGGCGGGCTGAAAGGTTTCTTCTTTGCCTTATCTTTGGTCGTAGCAGCCTACCAGGGTGTTGAACTGATCGGCATTACGGCAGGCGAAGCAAAAAACCCCAGCCATACATTGAAAAATGCGATCCAAAATATCATTTGGCGCATATTGATCTTCTATATTGGCGCCATTTTCGTCATTGTTACGCTTTATCCGTGGAATGAACTTGATTCCATCGGCAGCCCGTTTGTGGCGACTTTTGCAAAAATCGGCATTACGGCCGCAGCCGGCATCATTAATTTTGTTGTCGTTACCGCCGCATTATCCGGTTGCAACAGCGGTATCTACAGTGCCGGCCGGATGCTGTATACGCTCGGCGTGAACGGCCAGGCACCGAAAATTTTCACGAAAGTATCAAGCAATGGCGTTCCACTTTTAGGTACAATCGGTGTTCTTGTCGGCCTTGTGATTGGTGTAGTGTTAAGCTATATCGCACCGAAAAATCTGTTCGTATATGTATACAGTGCAAGCGTCCTGCCGGGGATGGTGCCATGGTTTGTCATTTTAATCAGTCAGATCCGGTTTAGAAAGATGAAAAAGGCTGAAATGAAAAACCATCCGTTTAAAATGCCGTTTGCACCGGTTTCCAACTATGTAACCATTGCATTTTTAATCGCTGTCCTGATCGGCATGTGGTTTAATGATGAAACAAGGATGTCACTTGTTGCGGGCATTGTCTTTCTTGGCCTTGTCACGGTCTGTTACTTTGTTTTCGGCATTGGCCGTGCAAGTTCAAAAAATGCGAAAGTGCAAGCATCCAAAGGGAAAAAGATACTGGATCACCCCCAATCATGAACAAAAATAGCGTGCGAATGGAGCACGCTATTTTTGTTCATTTACGATGGCCCCGGCTTTCTTCTTCAACCGTTCAAGCACATGATCCAGTTCGTCCGGCTGCAGAAATTCAACGGGGGAAAACCCTTTTTCAAAGAGGATGGATTCAGACTCGACGATCGTGACATACCGGTCTCCGATTTTGGCGAGATGGACCGTTTCGCCAAAATCGGAAAGGAGGGCATTCACCGAAATATGGTCCAGTTTCATTCGCAAATCGGCCTCCGGGGCAGTTTCGACAATCTGGGCCGCGGCTTCGATAACCTGTTCCGCCGGCAATCGTTCCTGTAACGTCCGCTTGGGGCTTGCTTCCCAAATCTCAAGTTCTTTTTCGAATTGCTCGTATTCGATGCTGTCTTCATGCAGCACTTCCTGAAAATGTTCTTCCACCATCGTCTTCACTTGCGCTTTCATGATTTCCGGCATCGATTCGCCGTATTCCACATACTTTAAAAATTCTTCGAAATAACGGGCGTGAGATGCCTGGTGAATTTTCAGCTCTGATTCTTCAATCATGCCTTCTTCCGGCATATGCGGATACTGGATGGATTTCATGCCTTTTGTGGTAATCGCCATTTCCACTTTTTTCAACAATGTGGATTCATCGGCAATCGTGGCGACTTTCGGTTCGAAATCGCATTTCAACAAAAAAACAAACGGTTCATCGAAGTATTTCCGCATCGTTGCATTTGCGATCAGAAACGCGCCGTCCCTGACAGCATTGGTGTCCAGATAGGCGGCGAGAAAGGCTTCGCTTGCTTTTTGAAACTCACCAATCGTGCCGGCCATACGCGCACGGTTAAACAAATTGAAGTTCGGGTTGGAGTCAAGGCCGTAGCCCGGTTCCACAATAAAGCGGCCGATTTTCGTCGGTACTTGTTCGGACTTCGGATGCTTATCCACTTTCCTTTTTACGATTTTTTCAAGTTCGCCATCGAGAAAGTCTTTTACGTTACTTATCTCATAATTTTCGCGATCTAAAGTTTGAAAGTGCCTGAACTGTTTTCTCGTTTGTTCGCCTTCCCCGTCTGTCTGGATGACATAGAAGGAAAGGAAATTGATGTTAAAATCCAATCGTTTCACCCGGTTTCTCTTTTTTCACTGAGCACTATTTTACTTGAAAAAACGGGTTTCCACAATGTGCTTGCTGGACGCGGATGATTTGCGGGATTAAAATGGATAGGAAAACGGATTTTTGAAAAAAGAGGTGGAGATTTGCAAACCTTTTTACATATTCTGCTTTTAAGTACGGTTGAACTTTTCAACCTGCTTGGAACGATCATTGTGGTCGGGTTTGTGCTCGGTTTTTTGGAAAAGCGGGCAACGGCCTTCATTTACCACGTTTTCGGGTGGAAGGGGATTGCGGTGACGGCATGGCTCGGTACGCCGGTCCATGAATTTAGCCATGCCTTGATGTGCGGCATTTTTAGGCATGAAATTGTCGAGATCAAATGGCTCCAGCTGAAAAGCGGGGATGGCACGCTTGGGTATGTAAGCCACCAATACAACCCGGACAGCGTTTACCAAAAAATCGGAAATTTTTTCATTGGAACTGCCCCGGTGTATATCGGCATTTTGATTTTGTCGCTAGGCATGTATGTGCTATTGCCGGATACATACCGGCCGTTCATGCAGGCAATCAGGGCAGGTCTTCATCCGTATTCCGGCCTCGAAAGTTTCTTTGCATTTTTTGGCCATTCCATCGGCGCACTCGCTAGTCATCTTTTTTCAATCGAAAACTTAATGAACCCCCGTTTTTGGATTTTTGCTATTGCCGGCATTTGCATTTCCGCGCATATTTCGTTGAGCACCGCGGATTTAAAAGGGGCATGGAACGGCTGCCTGTCAATTTTTGGTTTTCTTGTTTTCCTGAATGTGGCCGGTTTTCTCTTCGGATTCCGGACAAACGGCCTGATTGCGCGCATCTCGGCTTATAATTTATATATTTTAGCGTTTTCGGGCATTGCGTTCCTGTTTTCTCTTGTTTGGATGAGCATTGGGTTGCTTTCTGTATGGGCAAAAAAGATCCGATAACGAAAAAGCGTGGCATGCTTCCTTTTGCCGCGCTTTTTCCGTTACCCCTCGTGCACACGCAGTTTTCTTCTTGAAGGTTGTAAAAGGAACATCGATGCCTCGAATCATCTCTTTTTTGATAGGCTTCATTTTCGTAGTTGAATGACGCTTAAATGCCCGAAGTAATTGCAACCAAAAGAAAGCTGTTAATCAAAATACTCAACACAATGAGGATGATGGTTAGAATCGGAACAAATTTCAAGTGTTTCGATGATTTGGATTTAGCCAGTTTTATATATCCAATGAACAGATAGATAATACTCACGATTGCCAATATATAAGGTATCGAAAAGGAAATAATCGGATTGTGTATGATCGTAAGTAGGTCTTGTACACCTGCTGATAAAAAAAACGAAAACAAGGAAAAAATCAATGAAACCACAAAGAAATTCGTCTTTTTTGATGACAAAATGATCACCTCTATTCGACTCTACAGTTATACTCCATTATATACCATTACAATAAATAAGGGCTTGCTGAACGAATCCAATTTTGACTTTGTCTCAATATATAGAAGAATGGTGTATCTGTGAAAATGCGTCAAGCTGCCTTCTCTATACATTGAATCAGCTTTCGAGTGCAAGCTTTTTCTGGATTCCATTGAAAACGATATCCAGTGGGTGAAAGAAAAAGCTGGAAAGGCGGAATCAGATGCTTAGAGAAAAAGGCCAGGCGTATGACACCCCTGACCTCATCCGTAAAATAAAATTTGACAAAGAAAAGCAGCATTTGGATGCATAATACATTAGTAAGTTGTATGCTTTGATGACGGGGTCTCAAAAGCCGTTACCTTCCTCTATTTTATACCGCCCGGGCACGCGCAGTTTTTAAGCTGAGGAGAAAGAAAAATGCGCTCACTGCAACTAAAACAGCTGACAGGATAAGAAAACGGGCTGTTGACATGCCGCTTGCGAACACAACGCCGAGCACGACCGATGACAGGATCGAGCCTAAATACCGGCATGTTTGGAAAAGGCCGGAGCTTGTGCCAACCATGGCTTCAGGCGATTCGTTCAGCATTGCCGCCTGCAGCGCAACATTGCCGATCCCGTAACCGATACCGAGGATAAACAGGATCACACCCATCAGCCAGACCGAGGCATGGATAAAGAAAACGGCCATGAAAACGGCGCCGGCAATCATAGTCAAAGCACTGATCCGGATCGGTCCGGCGGTTCCGGCACGGTCAATCCATTTACCCGAAACGAGGGAAATGAGGATGCTTGCGCCGGACATAAAGAGCATCATGAACCCGCTTGTGTGCACGCTGAAATGAAGCCCGTCCTGGTAGAAGCTCGGCAGTCCGAAGAATAAGCAGTAATTAAATAAATTCAGCACGATGAATTGCAAATACACAACAGAAAGGGAACGGTGCTTGGATAAAAAGCGGACATCAATAAACGGGCGGCCTGTTCTGGCTTCATAGATCACAAATAGGACAAGCAGCACAATGCCTGCCACACCCGTCCAAATATGGACAGCCGACTCCAGTTCCAACAGAAAATACAGAAGCAGTACAAGCCCGGCCGCAAATAAGAAAATGCCGGTCCAGTCGAGCTCGTGCACAACATCTTTGAAAGAAGCATGTCTGTTCTCCGGATCTTTCGGGAAGATAAACCAGCCAAGTAGAAAACTAATCACGATAAAAGGGAAGTTCACGAGAAAAATCGACGGCCAGCCGCCAATCCCGATTAAAATTCCGCCGGCAGTCGGTCCGAGCGCCGTCATGGCAGACGCAAAAATGGACAAAACAGCAAGCGCAGAGGCTTGGTTTTCATGAATATGGGTACGAATCAGTGCGACACCGGACGGATAAATAGCACTGGAACCGATCGATTGGAAAAGCCGCATGAGCAGCAGCACGAAAAAGGCCGGGGCAAGCGGCGCACCGATTGCCGAAACGGCAACAAGCAAAAGCCCTGCAAGAAACATTTTTTTGCGCCCGATCATATCGCCGATTTTTCCGGTCACAGGCTGGGCGACCGCGCTTGCCAAATAAAAGGATGAAATGAGCCACGACACAGTTGAAAAACTCAAATGGAAATCTTTTTGAATGCTGTGAAGGGCGAGCGAGATCATCGATGAATTCAGCGGGTTCAGCATCGTACCAGATGCAATGGCTGTTAAAAAAACCGTTCTTTTCGATAAAGGCATCACAATCCTCCTCGCTTCAGATGAAAGCCTTCTTTCTAGAGCATATCTTTTACCTTGTCTTCCACGTCCATTCAAAACAGAAGTATCATACAACAAATATTTCGGGGGTGCAAATATTATGTCAGTGAAGGTCCGCTTTTCTAAGCCCGCCTTTTTCGTGCAGCTGAAACAAGCCATCCTGAGTGCTCTCCCAAGCCGCAAAACCAGCCAAAACTGCCGGAAAGCACCTGCTTAGTAAACTTGAACCCCAGCAATGAAACAAAAGCGGTTTGTCCTGTAAGAATGCTTCAACCCTTTACGTGAAGCATTCCAGTTTGCGATTTCCGTTTTTTCTGTCATAATAAAGAAACAAAAACAAGAAGAATTGAGGTAGGAACATGAACGTTAAAATCAATCGGAATGCCGCAAAAATGTTTAAAAAAATATTGGAGGAGGAAGATGCGGAAGGAAAAATGATCCGCGTCTTTGTGACCGAGATGCACGGCGACCATGCCCATTACGACATCACGCTGGATACACCGGGAGAACATGATGAAATTGTCAAAACGGATAAGGGCATTGATATTTTACTTGATTCACGCGAGCCGTATTTGGACGGCATCTGGATCCAGTATTTTTACGTGCCGCAGGAAGAATTCGTCATTACAAACCCGAGGATTGAACGCGAACACGGTCATCACCATCATCATTGATTTTTTTTATGTTGAAAGGCAGTGCTTTTTAAATTGGCCAGCCATCAGGCGATGCACATTTTGAAAAAGGGGATGAACAAGATGAAGCATCATCCGGTTTTACTGTTGTCTTACGGAGAGAAAGAAGGCGGATAGAGACAGAAATGACGGGAGGAGGACGACGGTTTGTTTAGTGTATTGGGGAAATTAGGGTGGTTTTTTAAAGCCTATTGGAAAAGATATGCGATTGCAGTGCTTGCGCTTTCAATTGTTAACTTGTTGGAAGTGCTCCCGCCGATGATTCTCGGCGATTCCATTGATAAAATATTCACCGGGGAAATGACAGCACACATTTTTTCCCTCTACATCGGCGTCATGCTGGCGATTGCAGCTGCCCTTTACGGCCTGACCTATATATGGCAGTATAACTTGTTTGGCGGGGCGTTTATCGTGGAAAAAATGCTGCGGTCCCGGTTAATGAATCATTTTTTAAAAATGGCGCCTCCTTTTTTTGAGCGGAATCGTACGGGCGACTTAATGGCGCGGGCGACGAATGACTTGCGGGCGGTGTCCCAGACAGCGGGTTTCGGGATTCTGACGCTTGTTGATTCAACCATGTATATGCTGACCATTATTCTGACCATGGCCGTGCTGATCTCCTGGAAGTTAACGCTTGTTTCGATCTTGCCGCTTCCGTTTCTGGCAGCCGGCATTAAAGTGCTGGGAGAGAAAATTCATAGACGTTTTACTGTTGCCCAGGACGCCTTTGGGGATTTAAATAACCGGGTGCTGGAATCGGTTGCCGGTGTCCGCGTCATCCGTGCCTATAACCAGGAAATAGCGGACGAAACAAGATTCCAGTCGATGACGGAAGACGTTTATCAAAAAAACATTGCGGTCGAAAAAATTGACGCGCTTTTTAATCCGCTGACAAAAATCATTACCGGGATGAGTTACACGATCGGCCTTGCTTACGGCACTTATCTCGTTTTTCACCAGCAAATTACACTCGGAAATCTTGTTTCCTTTAATGTCTATTTGGGCATGCTGACATGGCCGATGTTTGCGATTGGGGAATTGATGAATGTCATGCAGCGCGGCAATGCTTCACTTGACCGTGTAAATGAAACGTTGCGGCATGTGGAAGATGTAAAAGACCCGGAAGCCCCGAAAACGGTTGAACAGCCGGATATCATAGAATTTGCCGATTATACTTTCCGCTATCCAAAATCGCGGGAAGAGAACCTGAAGCATATTCATTTAAAGATCAAAAAAGGGGAGACGATCGGGATCACCGGTAAAACCGGCAGCGGGAAAACAACGCTGATCAAACAACTGTTGCGCGAATATCCGCTTGGAAGCGGCCGGCTGCTTGTCTCCGGTGTTCCAATTGAACAATTGACCAAAGAGGAAGTATTAAGCTGGATCGGGTATGTGCCGCAGGACCATGTGCTTTTTTCCAGAACGGTGAAAGAAAACATCCTGTTCGGTACCGATTCGGCCGGGGAAGCGGAACTGCAAAAAGCGATCCGGACTGCATCACTTGAAAAAGATATCGAGATGCTCCCGGACGGACTTGAAACGCTTGTCGGTGAAAAAGGGGTCGCTTTATCAGGCGGGCAGAAACAGCGGATCTCGATTGCACGGGCGGTCATAAAAGATCCGGAAATTTTGATCCTGGATGACGCGCTGTCCGCTGTGGATGCTAAAACCGAGGCGGCCATTATTTCGAACATCCGAAAAGAGCGGAAAAACAAAACGACCATCATCGCGACCCATCGGCTGTCGGCGATTGAACACGCCCAGTGGATTGTCGTCCTCGATAACGGCCGGATCACGGAGGAAGGGGCGCACGAACAGCTGTTGAAAAACAAGGGCTGGTATTACGAACAGTATATGCGCCAACAGCTCATGTCCCGTGAGGAGGTGGAAGCATAATGGTTGCAAAACGGCTTTTCCGCTATGCGATGAACTTTAAACGTTCCATTTTGATTGCGCTCGCGGCCCTTATGGTTGCCGTTGGGGCGGATGTGTTCAGCCCGATCGTGGCAAAAACGATGATTGACCGCCATATCACCGGCATTGAAAGCGTATGGGTGGAGACCCATGATGCCCGCCAGGCGGTTTCTTATCACGGCCGCCATTACAAACGGCTTGTTTATGCTTCCGCTGAGGAGAAAAAAGGGAAGAAGCGGACGATTGTCCAGGCAGGAAGAAACTTTTATTTCGTAAAAGGCCGTGTTGAAACCGGCGGGAAAAATACGTACCGGGACGGAAAACTGTATATGACCTATAATGGCAAAACGGCTTCTTACCGGGCGGAAAAGATATCCTATGCGGGCGTGCTCCGCTTTTACAGCCCGGAAATCCCGTATATTTTGAAACTGTTAATCTTGTATTTCGGCCTTTATGTTGTGTCGGGATTCGGCCAGTTTACGCAATATTTTTATTTGCAAAAAGCTGCAAACCGGATTATCCAGAAAATGCGGAATGACCTTTTTATCCACTTGCAAAAATTGCCGATCCCATTTTTTGACAACCTGCCGGCCGGAAAGATTGTCTCGCGCATCACCAATGATACGGAAGCCATCCACGAATTGTATGTGGCTGTGCTGTCAAACTTTTTCAGCGGCCTGGTTTATATTGCCGGCATTTATATTGCAATGTTTTTGCTCGACTGGAAACTTGCGCTTGTCTGCCTGTTGTTAATGCCAATTTTATGGCTGTGGATGCGGGTATACCGGAAGTTTGCCCAGCAGTACAACCGGATGATCCGTTCGAAAGTGAGCGAAATGAATGCCATGATCAATGAGTCGATCCAGGGCATGCCGGTCATCCAGGCTTTCCGGCGCGAAAAGCAAACGAAGGAAACCTTTGAACAGCTGAATCGGACGCATTTTAAATACCAGAACAAAATGCTGGTGTTAAACGCCTTGTCGGCCCATAATTTAACCGGCATTTTAAAAAATCTCGTGCTTGTGGCGTTTCTCTGGTATTTCGGGCACAGCGCCCTTTCCGGTTTGTCAGCCGGGCTCTCCGTCGGCCTTTTGTATGCCTATGTGGACTATATTAACCGGCTGTTTAACCCGATCAGCAATATTGTCAACCAGTTCAGCAATCTTGAGCAGGCGCTTGTTGCCGGGGAACGGGTTTTCAGGCTGCTGGATGAAAAAGGCGAGGATGTGGGGACAAAATCCGTACCGCGCTTTAAAGGGCATGTGGAGTTTCGCCACGTCTATTTCGGCTACAAAGAAAACGAATATGTGCTGAAAGACATTGACTTTGAGGCAAAGCCGGGTGAAACGGTCGCGCTTGTCGGCCATACCGGATCCGGAAAAAGTTCGATTATGAATGTGCTGTTCCGTTTTTACGACTGCAATGAAGGAGAAATCCGGATTGACGGGACGGATATCCGGTCGCTTCCGCGGCAGTCCGTCCGTGAACATATGGCGATCGTGCTGCAGGACCCGTATTTGTTTACCGGCACGATTTATTCAAATGTCAGCCTCGGGGACCCGCGCATTACAAAAGAAAAAGCGGCTGCCGTGTTAAAAGCGGTCGGCGCCGATCAAGTGCTCGGAAATCTGGAAGAAGGGCTTGATGAACCGGTCTTTGAAAAGGGGAGCACTTTATCGAGCGGGCAGCGCCAGCTCATTTCGTTTGCCCGTGCACTTGCTTTTGACCCGGCCATCTTAATTCTTGATGAAGCGACATCCAATATTGATACGGAAACGGAATTGGCCATCCAGCATGCCATGGATGTCCTGAAAAAAGGAAGGACCACTTTTATCATTGCCCACCGGCTTTCCACCATCAAAAATGCCGACCAGATTTTGGTGCTGGACCGTGGCCAGATTGTGGAACGCGGCAGCCATGAAGAGCTGATGGAAAGAAAAGGAAAGTATTATCAAATGTACCAAATGCAACATTCAGGCGGAACGGAAGCAGCCGGGTAAATCGGCATGCGAAGCGAATCTGTACTATAACAAACGGGCAGGGAAATTCTCTGCCCGTTTTACTGTTTCTTTAATTGTTCCTGCGCCATCCGGACCAGTTCTTTCACCATGTTTCCGCCGATCGGCCCGCCAATTTTTCCGGCCTGTTCAGCCGTCAGTTTGCCATTATAGCCCTTTTGAAGCGGAATGCCGCGTTCACTGGCCACCTCGTATTTGATATCGTCCGGGTGGTCCGTATCGGTACGATATCCTTCTTTGGCCATCACTTCGGTTTTGAACCGGTCAAGCGCGCTTCTTGATTCTGCGATAAGCGGTTTTCTTTTTCGTTTTGGCATGCGGGTTCCCTCCTCTTAATAGGATGCGGATGGCCAGCTGCCTTTATGCGCCGGGGAGAAAAAACGAAAAATGTTTTTTTTTGAAAAAATCATACAGGATATTTAAAATCTATATGGAATATTTGTATAATAAGAACTGTAATAATACAGCAAATAAAAAGGGAGTATGCAACGTGAAAAAAGCAGTAATTGGTGCATTGCAGATCGGGTTGCTCTGGGTCATTTACGAAATCGGGCTGGAAGCAGTCAAAATCCTGCATTTGCCGGTACCGGGGAATGTATTTGGCATGTTGGTGCTGTTTCTTTTATTGATCACGGGCATTTTGAAGCTGCAGTGGATCGATACGGGCGCAACGTGGATTTTAAAACATTTATCATTCTTTTTTATTCCGATTTCCGTCGGGCTGATGTCGCTCGGTTCATTTTTCCTCCATAATGGCGTGGTGCTGATCGTAATACTGGCTGTCAGCGCGGTTGCCGGCATTGTAGGAACAGGGATTTCCGCCCAACTTTTGGCAAGGGGGCGTGAGGCAAGCCATGAGCAGCAGTTACGCCGTGACACTTTATAGCATTTTCATCACCGTTTTCGTTTACCTGTTGTCGTTGCGGTTATCGAGAAGGTTTCCTTCCCCGTTCACAACGCCTGTATTTTTCAGTACGGTGGTATTGATCGTGCTATTGGCCGCAAGCCATATATCCTATAAAGCGTATCTTCCCGCAAAAGGGGTCATGACCTATTTTCTCGGCCCGGCCACCGTTGCGCTGGCTGTGCCGCTTTATAAAAACAGGGCGATTCTTGCGCGCTATTTTCTGCCGGTTGTCGGCGGCATTCTTTCAGGCAGCATGCTGACTGTCGGGACCGCCCTTGCCCTGGCCAAAATTTTCCAGCTGTCGCACAATATTTTTGCTTCCCTTGCCGTGAAATCCGTCACCGTGCCGGTTGCAAGCGAGGTGGCAAAAATCATCGGCGGCAATGAAGTGTTGGTTGCCGGGTTTGTCATGATTACCGGGATGATCGGCGCCATGTTCGGCCTGAAGCTCTTATCTTTGGCGCGCGTCCACGACCCGGTATCGCGGGGCCTTGCGCTCGGCACGATTTCCCATGGGATTGGAACGGGGGAAGCCGTGAAGGAAGGGGAGCTGCAAGGTGCCGTATCAGGGGTGGCAATGGGGATGGCCGCCATTTTAACTTCTTTTATCCTGCCATGGTTGTTCTAAACCGGGATAAATATATATTACAGCTAAAGGGGTAGATACTGATGATGAAGACGCCGCTTCTGCTTTCTTCGATGATCGAGAGGGCTGAACGCTATTTTCCCGAGAAATATGTCATCTCGCGGACGCACACCGGGATTCAGCGGATTCCGTATCGTGAAATTGCAAAACGGACACGCCGGCTTGCGAGTGCGCTGGAAAAACTCGGCATGAAAAAAGGAGACCGGATCGGTACGTTTGCATGGAACCACCACCGCCATTTGGAGGCCTATTTTGCCGTGCCATGCCGCGGGGCTGTCCTTCATATGGTTAACATCCGTTTGTCAGAAGACCACCTCACCCATGTCATTAACCATGCGGAAGATAAAATTTTGCTGATCGATGTAGATCTCGTCCCGGTGATTGAAAAAATCCGGGATCGCCTGAAAACGGTCGAGCATTTTATCATTATGAGCGATGAGAAGGCGATTCCGGAAACTACCTTGTTTCCTGTCTCCTCTTATGAAGCCATCCTGGAAGAAGGCGACGAGCGTTATCCGTTTTTACACGACCTTGATGAACATGCGCCAGCCGCGATGTGCTACACGTCGGCAACGACCGGCTATCCGAAAGGGGTTGTCTATTCCCACCGCGGCCTTTATTTGCACAGCATGGCGCTCGGGCTTAGTGACCAGCTCAGCGTTCAGGAACGCGACATCGCCATGACGGTCGTTCCGATGTTTCATGTCAATGCCTGGGGGCTTCCCTATGCAGCCACCTGGTTCGGGGCAACCCAGGTGCTGCCGGGGCCTTCTTTTACACCGGAAATTCTCGCACAGCTCATTGAAAAAGAAAAAGTCACGATGACAGCAGGCGTCCCGACGATTTGGATCGGCATGCTGAAAGTGCTGCAGGAAAAGCCGTATGATATCAGCAGCCTCCGCCTGATCGTAAGCGGGGGTGCGGCATCGCCTAAGGGATTGATCCGTGCTTACGAGGAAACGTACAAAGTGCCGTTTATGACCGGCTACGGGATGACGGAAACGACCCCGGTTGTTTCGCTGGCCACGTTAAAAAGCAGTATGGACTCATTTACCGTGGACGAAATTGCGGATGTGAGAGGAAAAACCGGGCTGCCTGTTCCCGGTGTTGAGGTAAAAGTCGTCAATGAGAACGGGGAAGTGCCATGGGACGGAAAAACAATGGGGGAACTGACCGTAAGAGGGCCGTGGATCGCGGATGAATATTACTGTGACGAGCGCACGCAGGAAGCATTCAGGGACGGCTGGCTGTATACCGGGGATATTGCGGTCGTGGACCAGGATGGGTACCTGAAGATTACCGACCGGACAAAAGATCTGATCAAAAGCGGCGGTGAATGGATTTCTTCTGTGGAAATTGAAAACGCTCTCATGTCGCATGAAGCGGTCTTTGAAGCAGCCGTCATTGCCGTTCCCCACCCGAAATGGCAGGAACGCCCGCTCGGCTGTGTGGTTTTAAAAAGCGGATATGAAAACAAAATCACGGCCGCGGAACTAAAAGATTATTTAAAAACCCAATTTGCCTCATGGTGGGTCCCGGACGACATTTTGTTTATGAAAGAAATCCCGAAAACGTCCGTCGGCAAGTTTTTAAAACGGGCATTGCGAGAACAGCTGCAGGACCATTATGCAGGCGTGCAGTAATGCATGTGGGAAAAAGCCGGAATCTTCCTATGGATTTCGGCTTTTTCATTCGATAATATAAAGGGGAGAGGTTTTAACGGAATGACGAAAGGATTCAAATGGAAATGCCCAAAACATGGAAGAAAAAGAAGCGGAACCGGGGTAAAACGTGGATCGTCCTGCTTATTCCGGTCATCGTGTTAAGCGCCTATTTTATTTTCGAAGAGAACATCCAGAAAAAAACGAATCCCCAAATCCCTGAAAAATATTTGTCCATCTATTTGGAAGCAGAGAAAATATACGGGGTTCCCTGGTATGTGCTTGCTGCCCATCACCGGGTGGAAACCAGGTTTTCAACGATGAAGCCGATGGTCTCGCCGACCGGGGCCCAAGGCCCGATGCAATTTATGCCGTGCACATTTGTCGGCTGGAAGCACCCGTCATGCAGCGGCCTT
The DNA here is from genome assembly GCF_943193165.1 of Weizmannia agrestimuris. Lineage (NCBI taxonomy): Bacteria > Bacillati > Bacillota > Bacilli > Caryophanales > Bacillaceae > Heyndrickxia > Weizmannia agrestimuris. The sequence continues at coordinate 16,089 of NZ_CALPDC010000033.1, read as the reverse complement.
GGAAAAGGAGACATCCCGGAAAGGGAAGAAACGGACCCAGCTGTCATCAAAAAATACGGAGGATACGGCGTCGATGCGGACGGGGACGGGAAAGCAGACCCGTTTAACGATAAAGACGCGATTTTCAGCGCGGCAAATTATTTGTCGAAAAACGGGGCAGCAAACGGGCAGATTCAAAAAGCGGTTTTTGCGTATAACCACAGCCGCAAATACGTGTCCGAAGTGATGTACTATGTACGCCTTTATCAAAAAGAAGGTTTAGAAAAAGCAAGCAAATAAAAAAGGGCGGTTCCGGCCGCCCTTTTTTACGGTTATGCTTTTCTTGCCGTTCTTAAAATAAAGCTTAATACAAAGACGAGAATGATCGCCCCGATTAAAGCCGGTATGATCGCCATCCCTGCGATATGCGGCCCCCAGTTTCCGAAAATCGCGCCGCCAAGCCATGCACCGACAATCCCGGCAATAATATTCCCGATGATACCGCCCGGGATGTCCCGTCCCATGATCAATCCTGCAAGCCATCCGATAATCCCGCCTACGATCAAATATAGAATAAACGACATTTTCACATTCCTCCTGTTAACTTAAGTTTCATATCTTGTTTTATCGAACTTGTTGTACTTATTGCCTTTTTTGTACCGGGCTAAACATGGGCGGGCATATTCTAAAACGTCTAAAATGACAAATATGCGGCACTTTTCAGGGGAAAGCCGGCAATCCTTTGGTTTAAAGTTTACATATCATGACCGGGATTATGCTTTTGCCTTGAATGATTCCGGTTTTTAACCTTTTTTGACCCGCTTAACGGTTCCGGCTGCCCGCTGTTGGTTGTTTTTGGCTGGTTTCTGCGGATATCATTTCCGTCATTTTTATTCACCATTTTCATCCCTCCAACTATACAATTTGCTTTTTGCAAAGCGGTTATGCAGCATATCATGAAAAAAATTGAACATACTATCTTTTGAAGGAGAGATGACAATGCCTTACCATAAAGACAAACAGCAGGCGTTTCAAGCGGCCGGGCAGCACATGGCCCTGGCGGAAGACATCCTGCAGAATTTGGACATGGGCAGTGAAGACGCCGGGCACCAGCTCGCCCATTTGAAAGAAGAAATCAACGAAACGTACCAGGAGATCGAAAATGCGCTCGAAGTGGCGAGCGAAACGCAACGGGTGCAATTGGAACAGTTCCGGCGCGATTTGGATAAAATCGTAAAACATACAGGTTTGCATTAAAGCGGGGAGAAAGATCCCTGCTTTTTTTCATCTGCGCCCGGATCTGGTATAATATAGAATTGTATCAGGCCTGCGACGGGAAGGTTTATACATAATGAAAAGCAATGAACAGGAGGGAATCAAAATGGCTTTGCCAAATTTTGAACAGAATTTACAAAAATATGCGAAATTGCTCGTGGCAAAAGGCATCAATGTGAAACAGGGCGACTGGGTAAAAGTATATATTGCAGTCGACCAGGCAAAACTTGCGCGCCTTGTCGTAAAAGAAGCGTATGCACTGGGAGCGGAAAAAGTAATCGTCGAATGGTCGGATGATGAAATTACAAAACAGCATTACCTGAACCAGCCGCAGGAAGTGCTGACGCATATTCCGGATTACAAAATTGCCGAGACGGAAGACCATGTGCTTAACCATAAAGTGAGCCGGCTGTCTATTCTTTCCAGCGACCCCGGCCTGCTCAATGAGGTCGATCCGCACAAAGTGGCCGCTTATCAAAATACAGCGGCGAAAGCTTTCAAAGCGCAGCGGGTTGCAACGCAAAATGACGATATCAAATGGACGGTTGCTGCAGCGGCGGGGGCCGGATGGGCAAAAGCAGTATTTTCGGATTTAGAAACCGAAGAAGCACAGGTCGATGCGCTTTGGGACCAGATTTTTAAAACATGCCGTGTCTACGCGGACGACCCGGTTGCCGCCTGGGAACAACATAAACAGAAGTTAAATGAAAAAGCGGCGAAGCTAAACGGCATTCAATTCGATGCCCTTCATTATACGGCGCCGGGGACGGACCTTACACTCGGCCTTCCAAAAAACCATATTTGGGCCAGTGCGGGCAGCGTGAACCCGAAAGGCGAAGAATTCATTGCTAATATGCCGACAGAGGAAGTGTTTACTGCACCGGATACGCACAGGATGGAAGGCGTCGTGCGCAGCACAAAACCTTTAAGTTATGCAGGCACTTTAATCGAAGGCATTGTTGTCCATTTCAAAGACGGGAAAATTGTCGATATTTCTGCTGAAAAAGGCGAAGAAGCGATCAAAAAACTCGTATTTGAAAACGAAGGTGCAACAGGGCTCGGGGAAGTTGCGCTTGTACCGGATCCGTCGCCGATTTCCCAGTCCGGCATTACATTTTTCAATACATTGTTTGACGAGAATGCCTCAAACCACCTGGCCATTGGCGCAGCCTATCCGACAACGATCCAGGGCGGCACGAAAATGAGCGAAGAAGAACTGTTAAAACACGGCATGAACGTCTCCAATGTCCACGTTGACTTTATGATCGGCTCTGCTGATATGAATATTGACGGCATCAAACAGGATGGAACCGTTGTTCCGGTTTTCCGCAATGGGGACTGGGCCATCTAAAGAAAAACATCAATATTATATTGATAAAAATTCTCAATGGACAAAACAAAGAAATCAGCTTGTCAAGCTGATTTCTTTGCCATGCTACTGGTTTTTCTTGCGTTTTTTGTTAAACTGCCTTTCTTTTTCCGTTAAAGGCTCGTTTGAAAATTCTTCATTGTATCCGGCGCCTTTCCCTTGCGCTTTTGCCGCATTCATGCCCGGCCGGATATGGTTTGCTTTTTGTCTTGTCACAAGGCTCACCTCCCTGGCCACAGTTTCAGTATGTTGAATAAAGGGAAAATCATACCTTGTCGATAAATTTTTTGCAAACCAAATGGCAGGCGATATAATTAAAACTTATCACGGACAATAATATTATTGTTATTTACTTATGTCATTTATTGTAATATGATGAAGCTGTGGGGCGTTTTTTACGAATCATTCTGTTAATCTTTTAATTGATGAAAATACGAATCATGACAAAGGGGGAAAAGACATGTCCAATGATGTCTTTAAAGCGCGTACCGTTTTTGAAGTAAATGGGAAACGCTATCACTATTACCGCCTGACAGCGCTGCAGGACGCAGGAGTCGCCAATGTTGCGCGCCTGCCTTATTCGATTAAAGTGCTGCTTGAATCGGTGCTCCGCCAAATGGACGGCCGCGCGATTACGAAAGAACATGTTGAAGACTTGGCGAAATGGGGATCGGATGAAGTAAAGGACAAAGAAGTCCCGTTTAAACCGTCGCGCGTTATTTTGCAGGATTTTACCGGTGTCCCGGTTGTTGTTGATCTTGCTTCCCTCCGCAAAGCGATGGCTGATTTGGGCGGAAACGCGGATAAAATCAATCCGGAAGTGCCGGTTGACCTTGTGATCGACCACTCGGTTCAGGTTGACAAATACGGCGCGCCGGATGCCCTTCAGGTGAATATGGATTTTGAATTCAAACGCAATGCCGAACGCTATAAATTTTTAAACTGGGCACAAAAAGCGTTTGACAATTACCGTGCCGTTCCGCCTGCAACGGGGATTGTCCACCAGGTAAACCTTGAGTATCTGGCAAGTGTCGTCCATGAAAAAGAACTGGAAAACGGCGAATATGAAACGTATCCGGATACCCTCGTCGGGACCGATTCCCATACGACAATGGTCAATGGACTCGGGGTGCTCGGATGGGGTGTCGGCGGCATTGAAGCGGAAGCCGGCATGCTCGGCCAGCCTTCGTATTTCCCAATTCCGGAAGTTATCGGCGTAAAAATGACCGGATCGCTTCCGAACGGGGCAACCGCAACCGACCTTGCGTTAAAAGTCACCCAGCTTTTGCGCCAAAAAGGCGTGGTCGGCAAATTTGTCGAATTCTTTGGCCCGGGCGTCTCAACGCTGCCGCTTGCAGACCGTGCGACGATTGCAAACATGGCGCCTGAATACGGGGCAACTTGCGGTTTCTTCCCGGTTGACGATGAGTCGCTTGCCTATTTGCGCTTAACCGGCCGCAGCGAAGAACATGTAAAAGTGGTGGAAACTTACTTGAAAGAAAACGGCATGTTCTTTACGCCGGACAAAGAAGACCCGGTTTATACGGATGTGCTTGAACTGAACCTTTCTGAAATTGAAGCCAACCTTTCCGGCCCGAAACGCCCGCAGGATTTGATTCCGTTATCGCAAATGCAGTCTGCTTTCCAAAAAGCGATTACGGCGCCTGCCGGCAACCAAGGTTTCGGACTGGATGAAAAAGAGCTCGATAAAGAAGCTGTGATCCATTTTAACAACGGCGAAACAGCTGCGATAAAAACCGGCGCAGTCGCCATTGCAGCGATTACGAGCTGCACAAACACTTCAAACCCTTACGTTATGCTCGGGGCCGGCCTGCTTGCGAAAAAAGCGGTTGAAAAAGGGCTGGAAGTGCCGAAATATGTGAAAACATCGCTTGCGCCTGGATCAAAAGTCGTGACCGGCTACTTAAAAGACTCCGGTTTAATGCCGTACCTCGAACAACTTGGCTTTAACCTGGTCGGTTATGGTTGTACAACCTGTATCGGAAACTCCGGTCCGTTGAAGGAAGAAATTGAAAAAACCATCATGGACAATGATTTGCTCGTAACGAGTGTCCTTTCCGGGAACCGGAATTTTGAAGGCCGGATCCATCCGCTTGTCAAAGCCAACTATCTGGCTTCGCCGCCGCTTGTCGTTGCTTATGCGCTCGCAGGAACGGTGAATATCGATTTAAACCATGACCCGATCGGCAAAGACAAAGACGGCCAAGACGTCTACCTGAAGGATATTTGGCCGCAAGCGGATGAAATCAAAGAAAATGTCCAAAAAGTCGTCACGCCGGAACTGTTCCGCAAACAATATGAAAACGTCTTTACCGACAATGAACGGTGGAATGCGATCGAAACGAGCGACGAACCGCTGTATACATGGGATGCGGAATCGACTTACATCCAAAATCCGCCGTTCTTTGAAAATCTCTCGCCTGAACCGGGCGAAGTACAGCCGCTTTCAGGCATGCGTGTCATCGGCAAATTCGGCGATTCGGTGACAACCGACCATATCTCGCCTGCGGGTGCGATCGGTAAAGACACACCTGCCGGAAAATATCTGTTGTCAAAAGGAGTCGAACCGCGTGACTTTAACTCTTATGGTTCCCGCCGCGGCAACCATGAAGTCATGATGCGCGGAACATTCGCCAACATCCGCATCCGCAACCAGATTGCACCGGGTACGGAAGGCGGCTATACGACTTACTGGCCGACGAATGAAGTGACGTCGATTTATGATGCTGCCATGCGTTATAAAGAAAACGGCACCGGCCTTGTGGTTCTCGCCGGCAAAGATTACGGCATGGGCTCATCGCGCGACTGGGCGGCAAAAGGCACATACCTGCTCGGCATTAAAACCGTGATTGCGGAAAGCTTTGAACGGATCCACCGTTCCAACCTCGTTCTCATGGGCGTGCTGCCGCTGCAGTTCAAAAAAGGCGAAAATGCCGACACGCTCGGCTTAACTGGCAAAGAAACATTTGATGTCCATATTGACGAAAATGTTAAACCGCATGACTGGGTAAAGGTTACGGCAACTGACGAAAACGGGAAGAAAACGGAATTTGAAGCGCTTGTCCGGTTCGATTCCGACGTAGAAATTGACTATTACCGCCACGGCGGCATCCTGCAAATGGTGCTGCGCGAAAAACTGCAGCAGTCCAAAAATGAAGTGCAATCAAAATCATAATGTTTAAAAAAGCTGCGGCAGAAGCCGCAGCTTTTTTTTGAACCAAATTTATAATTTTTCCCATAATTGCCCATACTAAGTAAAAATACTTGTAAGGAGTGGGCAAATATGAGAAAAACCCATAAAAAGACCTTTTCGGATCTTGTTGCCGAAAATAAACAGGAACTGTTGCGCGACAGGGATGCGCTGATGCGGATAGAAGAACGGCTGGACCGGAAACACGAGATGAAATTAGCAGAATAAGCCACTGTTTGTGGATCATAATCCGCTTTCCTCCGGGGGAAAATGTATGAGGAGGGGGGAGATGTGATGAGCAATCCAAACAAGAAAAGCAAATATTTCGTTCCCGATCATCTTGGCACGCAGCCGCGCGGATTTTCCGGCAATAAGGGGAAGAAGATGCAGGACCGTTCGGGACAGCATGCACAGGTGATACAGACAAAAGGGGAGTAGCTTCAACAGCCGAAGGAGGAGAACACAATGGCGCATAACCGGCCGAAACCGGACGATCGCAGCGATAATGTGGAAAAACTGCAAAACATGATCCACAATACGATCGAAAACATGGAAAGCGCGGAAGAATCGCTTGCTGTTACAAGTGATGAAACGCAAATCCAACAAATAAAGGAAAAAAATGAGAGGCGCCGTGAAAGCCTCGAAGCGATGAGAACCGAGGTAAAAGACGAAGCCGCATACAAACAGCAGCAATAAACGAAAACGGCCTTTCGACGGAAAACAGCAGCGTTTCTTTGGAACCACGCCTTTTCCCTCTCGGAAAGGCCGTTTTTTCTCCCTTTTTGCTGCGGCCATGCGTGCATGCGAACCTTTTCCCGGCCCTGTATCAGGCATCCTTTTAGGAGGGGGAATTTTCTTTATGCTAAAATAAAGATGTTGACTGTACATATGAAAGAGGTGTCCGGGATGTTTGTATCAGAAGCAGAAATCAAAGTGCGATATGCGGAAACAGACCAAATGGGGGTTGTGTACCATGCTAATTATCTTGTCTGGATGGAAGTGGGGCGGACGAAATTAATCGAAGACCTTGGCTTCCGCTATGCAGATATGGAAAAAGACGGGATTTTGTCGCCGGTCATCGATATTCAAATTTCATACAAAAAACCGGCCCGTTACGGGGAAACGGTGACCGTGAAAACATGGGTCGATGCATATGACGGGCTGCGCGTAAAGTACGGCTATGAGGTTTACACAGAAACCGGCGACCTTGCCGTGGCCGCGAGTTCAACACATGTCTGCGTAAAAAAAGACAGTTTCCGCCCGGTTGCGTTCCGCCGCCTCTACCCAAAATGGCATGAAGCATATGAAAAAGCAAAAAAATCATAAAGCGGGGGATGAATTTTGGCTTTTGGCATACACCGCAACCAGGTCAAAGCGTGGAAAGCGGCGATTGACCACGGGGAAATTGCGTTTTTAACGCATTTTTGGCTGGACGACCGTTTCCCCAGCGCAAAATCGGTCACAAAAGTCGGCTGTAAAGATCTTGAGAAACTCGCTGCATGGGGAGCGCGCTACCAGCTGAAAAAAGAATGGATCCATGTCCGCAAAGACGGTTACAGCCATTTTGACCTGCTTGGCCAAAAACAGCGGGAGATTTTGCAAAAAGAAGGGCGCCTTGCGGAAACAAAAAAATTTTTAAAATAAAAAACCGGCATCACTGGCAGCAAAAGAGCAGCTGCCGGATGATCCCGGTTTTAACCTTTTTTATATTCGTATACCGGTTCATCCCGTTCCGGGTCGTACCCGATATACAAATCATGGCCGTCAAAATACCATTCGTCCGTGCTTTCAATGAAAAAGGCATTGCCGTTCCGTTCAACGGCCGCCGCCGGATCGTCGGGAATGTCCTTTTGAACGCCAAGTGAAAATCCGTGCTGGATAGGCGTGGAACCGCCATATTTGGCAAAAAAGCGGACGGATTCGCCGTCATCCAGTTCCAGTTCCCTTTTAAACCAGTTTACCGCCTCATCTGTAATGTGAATTTTCATGCCGCCACTTCCTTCCAACTGCCTTTTGCATTTTCATTATAGACCAAAGCACGCTTTTCCCCTAACCTTTTGCCTCTGGACCGGTTCCGGGTTTGCAGGAAATATCCGGTTTTAGAAAAAATGGCTGCCTTACATCCATTTGACTTTCGGCTCGGTCTTATTTTTAATCCGCTTAATATTGGCTTTATGGCGGTAAATAATGAAAGAGGCGAGCGCCAGAACGATGACAAACAGCGGCCAGTCATGCGTCACGATCATATAAATGAGCGTATACAGGATGCCAAAAACAGCCGCCATGATAGAAGAAAGCGAAACGTATTTGCTCCATTTTAATGTAATCAAAAAAACGATGATGACCATGACAAACAATGGCCATTGATAGGCAAGAACAACGCCGGCGGAAGTTGCCACCGCTTTGCCGCCTTTAAATTTGGCAAATACCGGAAGCATATGGCCGATAACAGCGATCATCCCGATTAAAAGCGGGTGCACCGTATGCTCCAGGCCAAAAAAGTGGGGCAATAAGGTGGCGATTGTCCCTTTCAGAATATCCACCACTGTTACGACACTGCCGGCTTTGAACCCGAGCACACGGAACGTATTGGTCGCACCGAGATTTCCGCTGCCGTGTTCGCGGATGTCTATACCGTAAAAAAGCTTACCAACGATCAGGCCTGTCGGGATTGAGCCGAGCAGGTAAGCCAAAAGGATCATCAGGACAATATTCATGTACAAAACTCCTTGGAAAAAATCTATGCTTATTGTAGCATGTTCTTAAAGGAAAGAGGAATATTTTTTGCCGATTCCGTGCAGATTTTCTAACCGAGCAGGAATTGGAAAAGATCAAGTGAATGTTTAAGTTGGGATCAGACTGGCGAAAGTACAAGAAAGGAGAGGTGTTGATCAAATGGCAATCGAAAATCCGAGCAGGGAAGAAATCAGGGAAATTTTACAAAAAGCAAAACGAATTGCAGTGGTTGGCTTGAGCAATAACCCGGAAAAAACATCTTATACGGTAGCCAAAGCCATGCAGGATGCCGGCTATGAGATTATTCCGGTCAATCCGAAAGCAACGGAAATTCTCGGGGAAAAGGCTGTTCCGTCTTTAAAAGATATCGAAGGCCATGTGGACATTGTCGATATTTTCAGGCGGCCCGAATATTTGCCGGAGCTGGCACGGGAGTTTGATGAAATCGATGCGGATGTTTTCTGGGCGCAACTTGGCATCGAAAACGAAGAAGCGTACCGGTTTTTAAAAGAAAAAGGCTATACGGTAGTGATGAACCGCTGCATTAAAGTGGAACATGCCCTGACAAAATAGGCTTTTTCAAGCAGGCGCCAGCTTAAAGGGCGCTTGCTTTCTTTATATTTTCCCAATAAAACGGCCGTTTACTGGAGAAGTTTTTATAACCGTTGCTTTGCCCCTCCCGTTCCCGTCATTTCCGCATGCCCTTTTACAAATTCCGTTTTATCGTTAAAATGAGTATGATAAAAACGGCAAATGATGTTATAATGAGAACGAATATTTGTTCTTATGAACGCCGGTGCACGTGCTTTGCAATTGAAAGGGGAATAGATGTGGCGAAGAAACAAAATATATTGGAATATAATGATGATGCAATCCAGGTGCTGGAAGGGCTGGAGGCCGTAAGGAAAAGGCCGGGCATGTACATCGGGTCGACCGATGCGCGCGGTTTGCACCATCTTGTCTATGAAATCGTCGACAATGCGGTGGATGAGGCGCTGTCCGGGTACGGAAACCATATCATCGTCAACATTCACAAAGATAACAGCATCAGCGTCCAGGACTTCGGGCGCGGCATGCCGGTCGGGATGCACAAGCTCGGTAAGCCGACGACAGAAGTGATCTTGACGATTTTGCACGCCGGCGGAAAATTTGGGCAGGGCGGCTATAAAACGAGCGGCGGCCTGCACGGTGTCGGCGCGTCCGTCGTCAATGCCCTGTCGGAATGGCTTGTTGTTACCATACATCGCGACGGTTACGTGTATGAACAGCGTTTCCGTGACGGCGGCAAACCGGAAACAACGCTCGAGAAAACCGGGAAAACCAATAAGACCGGCACAACGATCCATTTTAAACCCGACCCGTCCATTTTTAGCACCATCACTTTTAACTACGATACATTATGCGAACGGCTGCGCGAATCGGCCTTTCTTTTAAAAGGGTTAAAAATTGAAATCACTGATGAACGTTTCGGGCGGCATGATCTGTTCCACTACGAAAACGGCATTGAAGCCTTTGTCCAGTACTTGAACGAAGGAAAAGAAGTGCTCCATCCGGTTGTGTTTATCGAGGGGGAAACAAACGGAATCGAAGCGGAATTTGCGTTTCAGTTTAACGACGGCTTTTCGGAAAACATTTTATCTTTCGTGAACAACGTGCGCACGAAAGACGGCGGCACGCACGAAGCCGGGGCAAAAACGGCATTGACGCGCGTCGTGAACGATTATGCAAGAAAAACCGGGCTGTTAAAAGAAAAAGATAAAAACTTAGAAGGGACGGATATCCGCGAAGGGCTGTCCGCCATTATTTCCGTCCGCATTCCGGAAGAACTGCTCCAATTTGAAGGACAAACGAAAGGGAAACTTGGCACAAGTGAAGCCCGCTCTGCAGTTGATACGATTGTTTCGGAACACCTTTCTTATTTTCTTGAAGAAAACCCGGATACGAGCAATCTTTTAATCCGGAAAGCCATCAAGGCGTCGCAGGCAAGGGAAGCAGCGAGGAAAGCACGGGAAGAAGCGAGAAGTGGCAAAAAGCGGAAGAAATCGGAAACGACTTTGTCCGGAAAGCTGACGCCGGCGCAAAGCCGCAATCCGCAGCGGAACGAACTGTATCTCGTTGAAGGGGATTCCGCGGGCGGTTCTGCGAAACAGGGGCGCGACCGGAAATTCCAGGCTGTTTTGCCGCTGCGCGGAAAAGTCATCAATACGGAAAAAGCAAAGCTTGCGGATATTTTTAAAAATGAAGAAATCAATACCATTATTTATACGATTGGTGCCGGCGTCGGCCCTGAATTCAATTTGGAAGACGTCAATTACGACAAAGTCATTATTATGACCGATGCCGACACGGACGGTGCCCACATCCAGGTGCTGCTTCTTACGTTCTTTTACCGCTATATGCGGCCTTTGATTGAAGCGGGAAAAGTGTACATCGCGCTGCCACCGCTTTATAAAGTCAGCAAAGGCACCGGCAGGAAAGAAATCGTGGAATATGCTTGGACCGAAAAAGAACTGGATGAAACGATCAAAAAAGTCGGGCGCGGCTATATCCTGCAGCGTTATAAAGGGCTCGGTGAAATGAACGCCGACCAGCTTTGGGAAACGACGATGAATCCGGAAACGCGGACTTTGATCCGTGTCCGTATTGATGATGCGGCCCGGGCTGAACGGCGGGTGACCACGCTTATGGGCGATAAGGTTGAACCGCGCCGGCAATGGATTGAAAATCATGTGGAATTCGGGCTTGAGGACGACACCAATATTTTAGACAATGAGAATTTGATGATTGAGGAAGGGGACATGAACGGATGAAGACGGCTGAACGTTTTCAAGATTTGCCTTTGGAAGAGGTGCTGGGCGACCGCTTCGGCCGGTACAGCAAATATATTATTCAGGATCGTGCCCTTCCGGATGCGCGGGACGGCCTGAAGCCGGTGCAGCGGCGGATTCTTTATGCGATGCATGTAGAGGGTAACACTGCTGACAAGCATTTCCGGAAATCGGCAAAAACGGTCGGCAACGTCATCGGCAATTACCATCCGCACGGGGATTCTTCCGTTTATGAAGCGATGGTGCGGATGAGCCAGGACTGGAAGCTGCGAAACGTGCTCATTGAAATGCACGGCAATAACGGGAGCATTGACGGCGACCCGGCCGCGGCCATGCGGTATACAGAAGCAAGGCTCGCCCCGATTGCATCCGAACTCCTTCATGATATTGATAAAGAAACGGTTAAATTTATCCCGAATTTCGATGATACCGCAAATGAGCCGGTTGTGCTGCCCGCCCGGTTTCCCAACCTGCTCGTGAACGGATCAACCGGCATCTCGGCCGGATATGCAACCGAAATTCCGCCGCACCACCTCGGGGAAATCATTGACGGGGCCATCATGCGGATGGAAAACCCGGATTGCACGGTGGACGACCTGATGACAGTCATAAAAGGCCCCGATTTTCCAACAGGCGGCATTGTCCAGGGAATTGACGGGATTAAAAAAGCGTATGAAACCGGCAAAGGCAAAATGGTCGTAAGAGGCAGGACATCGATCGAAGAGATCCGCGGCGGGCGAAAGCAAATTGTCATCGCAGAGATTCCTTATGAAGTCAATAAAGCCAATCTTGTCAAAAAAATCGACGAGCTCCGGATTGACCGGAAAGTGGAAGGCATATCCGAAGTCCGCGATGAAACCGACCGGACCGGGCTCCGGATTGTGATCGAACTGAAAAAAGATGCGGATGCAGATAGCGTCCTGAATTATTTATTCAAAAACACTGATCTCCAGGTTTCCTACAATTTCAACATGGTGGCCATCCATAACCGTCGGCCGCAGCTGATGGGCCTCCGTGAACTGCTCGATGCTTATATTGAGCACCAGAAAGAAGTGGTCACAAAAAGAACGGAATTCGATCTCAAAAAAGCGCGTGACCGCAAGCATATTGTTGACGGCCTGATGAAGGCACTTTCCATCCTGGATGAAGTCATTGCAGCGATTCGGGCATCCAAAGATAAAAAAGATGCAAAAGCGAACTTAATCGCAAAGTTTGCTTTTACCGAACCCCAGGCTGAAGCGATTGTCACGCTGCAGCTCTACCGCCTGACCAATACGGACATTACGACGCTGGAAAATGAGGCGGCAGACCTTGAGAAAAAAATTGAGACCTATCTCGCGATTTTATCCAGCGAGAAAAAACTGTTTACGGTGATCAAAAAAGAACTGAGAGATATCCGGAAAAAATACGCGGATAACAGAAGGACAACGATTGAAGCGGAAATACAGGAATTAAAAATCAATCTGGAAGCGATGATCCCGAATGAAGATGTGATGGTCACCATTACAAAAGACGGTTATATCAAACGGACAAGCCTCCGTTCATATACTGCTTCAAACGGCCGGGACCTTGCTATTAAAGACAGCGACCGCCTGCTCTTTAAACGGCAGCTCAATACCGTCCAGACGGTGCTGCTTTTCACAAATAAAGGGAGCTATATCTATTTGCCGGTCCATGAACTGCCGGATATCCGCTGGAAAGATCTCGGGCAGCATGTTTCCAATCTTGTGGCGCTTGAGCGCGATGAAAGCATCATCAAAGTGCTCCCGATTGAAGATTTCAACCAGCCGCAGTTTATTTTGTTTTTTACGAAAAACGGCATGGCGAAGAAAACGGAATTGCAGCAGTACCAGGCACAGCGCTATTCGAAAGCCCTTGTCGCAATAAACTTAAAGGGCGATGATGAAGTGGTCGATGTCCACCTGACAGACGGCTCGAAAGAAGTCTTCCTCGCTTCCCGCCTCGGTTACGGGCTCCGGTTTGATGAAGCGGAAATCAGCGTTGTCGGCCAGCGGGCAGCAGGGGTAAAAGGCATGAACCTGAAAGAAGGCGACCGGCTCGTTAGCGGGAAAATCATTGAAGATCCGGAAAAAGATAAAGTTTTCATTGCCACCCAAAGAGGCGCCGTCAAGAAGATGAAAGTGTCCGAATTTGACAAAACAAGCCGGGCCAAACGCGGCGTCCTCATGCTGCGCGAATTAAAAGCCCATCCGCACCGGATCGCCGGGGCCGTGATTGCAGGCAATGGGGAAACCGTCTCGGTCGTAACGGAAAAAGGGCATCAGGAAGACATTCCACTCCATGACTTGCGCGACCATGACCGTTATTCAAATGGCTCATTTGCCATTGATGAAGAAGAAAACGGGACAGTGGCAGAAGTATGGAAGCAGGAACCGGAAGAGGCTGCCGCGGAAGAAAACGATTGAAAAAAGTGTTTGCCGTTTTCGGCAAACACTTTTTTCATCTTCAGGCAAGTTTTACATAATTCTATTCTTGCGGCGTATCCTAAAGGAAAACGGATGCGGGGTGAGAAGATGAAAAAAGAATACATGCTTGCACTGCTCGCATTATGGTTTATGGCAGCCGGCACGGTTGTGATCGCGGACGCGGGCGGGAAGACGAAAGCCGGCAAAATGGTGATTCACCGGTATGAGGCGGATGTAACCGGGGACGGAAAAAAGGATGCGATTATACTGGAAGGCATCCCGTTTGCTGCTGGCAGCCCGTATATGAAAAAGATTTGGGCGCGGATTGCCGCGTCGGAAGGAAAGAAATATAAACTGCCGTATGAGCCCGGGTATGAACCGGAAATCCGGTTCACCGACCTCAACCATGACGGTGTAAAGGACATGCTCGGATCAAGCAACAGCGGCGGAAGCGGGGGCATAAACCAGTACCGCCTCGATACGCTGAAAGGCGGCATTTTAAAATATTTGCCGATGCCGCCCGTGTTAAAGCTTAGCGGCAAATTTGAAAATGCCCTGTCGGCAAGGCTTAACATTGAAAATACGAACGAAACATTCCTGATTGATTTAAGAAAACGGAAAAAAGATTATATCCGGCTCGGCATTTACCAAAAGGATGGAATGCTCAATGAACCGTTTGAACTGATGATCGATCCGGTGGCGGTTTACAAACCGGTGAAAATAAAAGGCAAAAAAGGATGCGGGCTCGAAGGTTACCAGCAAATAAGCGGCGCCTATCATGCAGATAAACTGGGCGATGTCAAGGCAACATGGTATTTTGAAGACGGCAAATGGATCCTGGTCCGTGCCAAATGGCAGCCGGCAAATGCATAAAAAAACTCCCGCGCCGGGAGTTTTTTTATGCGGATTTGAAAATTGAAAATGTTTTTGCGCAAAAATAGATTATAATAGTAATAAATTACAAATAAAACAGGGGTAGAGCAGATTGGACAGACAAAAAAGCAAGTACAGATGGATTGTTTTTTTCGCGGTGCTGTTTTCCTATATGGTGATTGTCAGCCAGCGAACGGCACCGGGCTTGATTCCGGATAAACTGATGAGCGAGTTTCATTTGACAGCGTCCGTCATCGGTTTGTTGACAGGTGTGCAGTTTCTCGCTTATGCGGGGCTGCAAATTCCGATTGGGATGTTTTCCGACCGGTTCGGGCCGAATATTTTTCTGGTTACAGGCACTTTATTTAGCGGCATCGGCACGTTCTTATACAGCATCTCGCCGAATGAAGCGTGCCTGCTCATATCCCGGGTGCTCGCCGGCATGGGGGATGCGGCCATTTGGATTAATCTTGTCCTGATCTTAAGCCAGTGGTTTTATGCGAAAGAGTTTGTCGGGCTGATCGGTTATGCCGGCATGGCCGGAAGCGTCGGTTCTTTGCTCGCAACCGTTCCGCTGACAGCCTGGATATCAGCTTCAGGATGGCGCCTGCCGTTTTTTGTAACCGGCATCCTGCTGCTTGCAAGTACGGTGATGCTGTATGCCGTGCTTATCCGGCTGCCGCAAAAACGGGAAGGGGGAGCACATGCGCATGCGAAAGTCCGCCATGAAAAAATGCTTTTGGTACTAAAACGCATCCTGAAAAGCAGGCAGGCGTGGGCTGCCTTTTTATGCCATTTCGGCCTTGTCGGCACATATGTTGGTTTTATCGGCACATGGGCAGTGCCGTACGGGATGCATATTTTCGGCATGGACCGCCCGGAAGCGAGCCAGCTGGTCATGACAGGATTAATCGGGGCCATTATCGGCGCGCCGGTTACCGGATGGATCGCAAGCAGGCTCGGTTCAAGGAAGAAGCCGTATTTGCTGATTCAAACCCTGATTTTTCTCGCATGGACGGTTTTCTTTTTATGCGGGGGCAAACCGCCGTTATTTTTCGCGGTGCTTTTAATGTTTGTCATCGGATATGGCAATGGTGCAAGCGCGCTGACGTTTGCGGTCGTCCGCCACTCCTTTGACGTGAGGGAAGTCGGATCGGTTTCCGGATTTGCCAATACCGGCGGCTTTTTAATCCCGGCGTTCTTTTCGCTTTTTGGCGTGCTCGGGACGGTGATGATCCGGGAAAAAACCCGCGCCGGGGAAAGCCAGGCAGCATAAAGATTTTTAAACGGCGCACAGCAGCTGCCCGTTTGAATTATACCTGAATCCGTGACGAAATTTCCGCTTAAAGGCAAACAAATCGCATAAAATTTAGTATAATTGGTATATCAGAC